>NZ_FUFN01000008.1:0-300000 GCF_900162615.1 Virgibacillus proomii
TTCTTAGCTTCTCTCAAGATCTCTCTTGAGTTATTTCTTAGAAAAACAGAGACTGCTTTTCTTGACATACTGGTTGTTTTGTTCAGTTTTCAAAGAGCAAATATATAAAACCAACCGATTGATTATAAACACTAAAACTAAATTTGTCAAATTTATAATCAATCTATTTGCCGCGTTACAGTTAGAAATTACCTTTCCTCTAACGCGGATTATTATTATATCACCCAATAAACAAGCTGTCAACACTCTTAATGTAAAATTATTAAACAAAATAACAATCAATAACCAATGACAGCAAAAACTATAATAACGTTTATAAATAAAAAAGTCAACATTATTTTAGCTATTCTCACAAAAAAATTAGTTTAATGGCTTTTTCCATGCATCCAATAATTTCTAAATATAGAAAGAACGGATAAAACTCTAAATAAATGACGGATAATTGATGTTATTCCAACACAAGCTAAGTTAAAAGCAATGTGATGGAGTGATGTCCAGTGAAGCATAATAATTATATGTATTTAAGCTTCTTTTTGTTACTAATATTTCCACTTCAAGTTCAAGCAACTGAAGTGAAGCCCATATTAATTGAAACATACGAAGCAGACATAACAAGTGATGGAAATAATGAAAAAATTGAATTAAAAGGTGTGCTTTTTTCTCCAGATTCAAAGTTTTATCAGCAACTATGGGCAGAAATTTCCTATCAGAAAAAAGAAAAGTGGAAAATTTATTATCCTGGGGGATACGACCCAACTTTACAATTTATCGATCTTAATCACGATAATAAAACTGATATTTTCTACCAAAGCGCTACTGGAGGAAGTGGCGGTCTTTATAATTACCAATTAAATACAATTATAAATGATACGGTTCAAGAAATAGAACTTCCTGAGCAAATGTATTTAAGTGGTGTATTTAAGGATAATTTTAAAATTGAATTAAAACTGACAGCTACGAGTAAACCGATAATAATTGACGTAAAAAATCGAACAGAAGATTATGTACGATTAGGTATATATGATCAACAAGGGGAACTGCTTTCTAAAAACAAAACAGTTATGATTGACCCAATCGCTTTTTTTGAACCATTGATAGTAAACGAGACTAAAGGGTACGGACTCAAGAGCTATCAACAAATTAGCGGTGCTTATCACGCCGATAGATTAGGGACAGTTGAAACAGTATGGTATTTTGAAAATGACAATTGGATAATTTTGCAAACAAAGTGGGTGCCTGCCTAAACTCTTCATCGCTTCTGACTAAAATAAGTAAGTTTAGAAAAGAATTTATTCCGTTTCCTCTTTCACCCTAACTTACATCATAAAAACACAAGCGGAGAATAATGAATTTATTCTCCGCTTGTGTTTTTTCAGATTACAATCTCAGAATTGCAGTTAATTTGCTACAACATTGACTAACTTACCCGGGATAACAATCACTTTTCGAATTGTTTTTCCAGCAGTTAGCTCTTTTATCTTTTCATTCTCTAGCGCTTTTTTTTCTAATTCTTCTTTTGTAATATCTTTAGAAACAAGAAGTTTAGCTCGAACTTTCCCCATAATTTGCACAACTATTTCAATTTCATCTTCAACAAGCTTCGTTTCATCATAAGTTGGCCATGGCTCATAAGTGATAGTATTTGAATGACCCATAATTCCCCAAAGTTCCTCAGAAATATGCGGAGCAATTGGAGAAAGTAATTTAATAAAACCTTCTATATAGGATTTTGGAAGTTTTTCTGCTTTATAACATTCATTAATAAATACCATCATTTGTGAAATAGCTGTATTAAAATGCAAGTTATCAAAATCCTCAGTTACTTTTTTTACAGTTTCATGATAAACCTTATCTAAAGTATGATCATTTTCTTCTGCAATCTTATTGGACAACTCGCCTTTTTCATTCACCATTAGACGCCACACACGATCTAAAAAGCGTCTAGACCCATCAAGTCCTTTTTCCGACCATGCAATGGAAGCATCTAGCGGCCCCATAAACATTTCATAAAGCCGTAGTGTATCTGCACCGTGTGATTCCAAAACATCATCTGGATTTACGACGTTTCCTTTTGACTTACTCATTTTTTCATTGCCTTTTCCAAGAATCATTCCTTGGTTAAATAATTTCATAAATGGTTCTTTTGTTGAAACAACTCCAATGTCATATAAGAACTTGTGCCAAAAGCGTGCGTATAATAAATGAAGAACGGCGTGCTCTGCACCACCAATGTAAAGATCTACCGGCAACCACTTTTCTAGTGCCTTCGGGTCAGCAATTTTATCTGGATTATTCGGATCAATATATCGTAAATAATACCAACAGCTTCCCGCCCATTGAGGCATGGTGTTTGTCTCTCTTCTACCTTTTTTGCCTGTTTTTGGATCTATTACATTTACCCATTCCTCACAGTTTGCTAATGGAGATTCACCAGTGCCCGACGGCTTAATATTATCCATCTCAGGTAGTTTTAATGGTAGTTCTTCTTCTGGAACAGTAGTCATTGTCCCATCTTCCCAATGAATAATTGGAATTGGTTCTCCCCAATAGCGTTGACGTGCAAATAACCAATCACGAAGTCGGTATGTTACCTTTTTTGTACCTTTTCCGTTTTCCTCTAACCATTCGATCATACGGGTAATAGCAGTATCTTTATTCAATCCGTTTAAGAAATCAGAATGAACCAGCTTTCCATCACCCGTATACGCTTCTTTAGAGATATCTCCTCCAGAAACTACTTCAACAATTGGCAAATTAAACGTAGTAGCAAATTCATAATCTCGTTCATCATGTGCAGGAACCGCCATAATTGCCCCTGTTCCATAGCTCATTAATACATAATCAGCAATCCAGATTGGTATTTTTGCTCCATTAGCAGGGTTTATCGCGTACGCACCTGTAAAGACACCGGTTTTATCTTTAGCTAAATCAGTTCTTTCAAGATCTGACTTCGTTTCAATCGTATGAATATATTGATCTACAGCTTCTTTCTGCTCAGCTGTAACAATTTTTTTAACCAGTGGATGCTCTGGTGCTAACACTGCATAAGTAGCGCCAAACAGCGTATCTGGTCTTGTTGTAAACACTGTAAATTCCTCATCTATGGAATCAATCGCAAAACGAACCTCGGCACCTTCTGATCGCCCTATCCAATTTCGTTGCATTTCTTTTAAGCTTTCTGGCCAATCTAATTCTTCTAAATCCTCTAATAACCTATCTGCATAAGCGGTTATTCGTAGCATCCACTGCTTCATTGGCTTGCGAATCACAGGATGACCGCCTCGCTCACTTTTCCCGTCAATTACTTCTTCATTAGCAAGTACCGTTCCTAATGCTGGACACCAGTTCACAGCAACTTCATCCATATAAGCTAACCCATGTTCATATAACTTAATAAAAATCCATTGTGTCCATTTATAATAATTAGGATCCATCGTACTTAATTCTCTGTCCCAATCATACGAAAATCCAAGTGCTTGTATTTGCCGTTTAAAAACAGCTATATTCTTTTTCGTAAAATCTTCCGGACTATTTCCGGTATCTAACGCATATTGTTCCGCCGGAAGACCAAATGCATCCCATCCCATCGGGTGCAGGACTTCATATCCCTGCATTCGTTTCATTCTGGAAATAATATCTGTAGCAGTATAACCTTCCGGATGTCCGACATGTAGTCCAGCTCCAGATGGATAAGGAAACATATCTAAAGCATACATTTTTTTCTTATTGGAGTACGTATTTGTTTTAAATGTTTTATTTTCCAGCCAATGCTGTTGCCATTTCTTTTCAATTTGCTGATGATGAAAGCTCATTTTTCTTCCTCCTTTAATTATAACGACGATAATTACTATCGTTGATAGCAGTTCATCTTTTATTACCTTCTAAATAAGTCATAGTAGAGACAAAGTCAAAAAGACAACTAGGTAGTAACGTATAGACTATCAAGTTTTGCACAACATCGAAATTTTTTCCTACAACTTAAAAATTTTGTAAACGTTGCTAAAGCAACTTCTGTTTTTGCCAACATGAAAAGAGCTCCGTTAGTGATGTACAAACAGAAGAACTTCTGAAGCGATAAAGTGAAACTTCATTTCATGAAACGTTTTCCCAAGGAATGCTAGTATCGCAAGGGTATGACCTAAAGGGCCCCTGAACCAATCGGGTATTTAAAAGCCGTCTAAAACAGGGGTATGCCTACGTCTAAAGCAATAAGCCCTTTTTTTGTCGCCCTTCCCTTAGATTCAAGGGGATGTTGACTTTCATAGAAAAAAGACCGAAGTTTGCTAGTCGATCTTTAAGCTTTGTTAGACAAAGTTACTTTAAATAAGATATCGCCATGTAAAAACGGATGTCGTTTTCTAGAAAATAAAAAAAAGCAACCCACCCCTCACAAAAGGGACGAGAAGCTTTTCCCGCGGTACCACCCAGCTTAATGCATCATTAGCATTCACTTCATATCCGTAACGTGGATAGACGACAGAAGCTACATATCACCTCTGTAACGACTAAGGCGAGTTCATAAATATACAAGGACAGTTTTCACCAACCACTGTCTCTCTTTTCTTGCATGGATTTACTACTACTCCTTAGTATTGTCGTTATCATATATGGTATTATATCGAATTTTAATGAATTAGAATCGCTTTGTCAAGACAATCCACTACGCAATCTGATAAAATAAGACATAATCACTATGGAAAAGGAGTATACCATGTTACACGGAATTCTGCATTACGCACACTACTTATTGGAAGCTACACTTGAAAAAAACGAAACTGTTATTGATGCAACTTGTGGAAACGGGAACGATACCCTTTTTTTAAGTAATGTTGTTGGTGATAATGGTCATGTGTTTGCTTTTGACATCCAAACAGAAGCTATCCAAGCAACCCGACAAAAGTTAATAGAAAATGGGAAGACGAATGTCACTGTCATTCATGATAGTCATGCAAATTTGAAAAAATATCTACCTTCAAATGACATATTACTAGGTGGAGCAGTATTTAATCTCGGCTATTTACCAAGAAGCGATAAAACGGTTATTACTAAAGCTGAATCAACGATTAAAGCGATAGATACCATTTTACACTTTCTAAAACCAAATGGCATAATAGTTTTAGTTGTTTATCACGGACATAAGGGCGGTAAAGAAGAAAAAAAAGCTATTTTAAAACATGTAATAAGGTTAAATCAGCGTCGATACCATGTCTTGCAATATGGCTTTATTAATCAAAAAAACAATCCTCCATTCATTATCGCTATTCAAAAAAGAGCCTAGACTAAGTATGTATATTAATGAAAGAATAATTTGGAATGATCACCTAACATGACAATTTGGTATGGTTAAAATAGTAAGTAGCTAATTAAATTAGGTCCTTACTTTCTCTTAAGAAATGTCCAAAAAACTTACAAGTATGTTTCCAGTCTTTCCAATTAAGAGACACTTCCTGTTTTTCCACTCGAACCTGTATCCACTACTTACGGTTTGTTTTACCTAGTTTGCACAGTAGGCAATAGTCTCGGCCCAGAAGCTTGGCTATTGCCTACTGTTAGTTACTAAAGCTTTCCTCAAAAGTTAATTCCCCTTGTGTACATCAATAAAACAGTATCTGTTTTACAATTTTTATTGTCTGTTCACAAAAAATACATAATACTATTACATCAACCTTGTAAACGTTTCATTGTTATAGTACAGCGTTTACACTAAAATTAACTTGCTCAATACTTCACAAACTTAATATAGAAATTTATTAAAAGACGATATATAATGAAATTGTAAAGAGATTGATCAATACTTCACAAACTTTTAAAGGAGGCTTTATCATGACTACTAAAACAAAAGTAAGTTCCCCAAAGGAGCAAGTTTCTCATACAATCGATCAACTAGTAGTTAACGCAGAGCGTGCTTTAGATGAATTCAAAAAATTAGACCAACAAGCAATTGATGCGATTGTTAAGGAAATGGCTTTGGCTGGAATTGATAAACATATGGAATTAGCAAAGTTAGCGATTGAAGAAACTGGTCGCGGAGTCTTTGAGGATAAAGTAATCAAAAATATTTTCGCAACTGAATATATTTATCATAACATAAAATATGATAAAACGGTTGGCATTATTAATGAAAACGAATTGGAAGGTGTTGAAGAGTATGCTGAACCAGCAGGAGTTGTCTGTGGTATAACACCTGTTACTAATCCAACATCGACAACCATGTTCAAATCATTAATTTCAATTAAGACTAGAAATCCAATTATTTTTGCCTTTCATCCATCCGCGCAAAAAAGTAGTAGTTATGCAGCAAAAATTCTGCTGGATGCTGCAGTAAAAGCTGGTGCACCGAAAAATTGTATTCAATGGATAGAAACTCCTTCTATTGACGCAACAAAAACGCTAATGAATCATCCTGGTGTATCATTAATCCTTGCAACTGGTGGAGCAGGAATGGTGAAATCTGCCTATAGTTCTGGAAAACCTGCACTCGGCGTTGGGCCTGGAAACGTACCATGCTATATTGAAAAAACAGCTATGATTAAACGTGCTGTGAACGATCTTATTCTTTCTAAAACTTTTGATAATGGTATGATTTGTGCGTCCGAACAAGCAGTAATCATTGATAAAGAAATCTATGATACGGTTAAACAAGAACTTATAACAAATAGATGTCACTTTTTAACGAATGACGAAATTAAGAAAGTTGGAAAGCTCGTAATCAATCCAACAACATGTGCTGTTAATCCAGATATTGTAGGAAAACCTGCATATGAAATCGCCAAAATGGCAGGAGTAAATGTAGAAAAAAATACGAAGATTCTTATTGCTGAACTCGAAGGCGTTGGTCCTGAATTTCCGCTATCCAGAGAAAAGTTAAGTCCTGTCCTGGCTTGTTACAAGGTAAATTCCACGGAAGAAGGAATAAAAAGGGCGGAAGAAATGCTACATTTTGGTGGATTAGGACATTCTGCAGTGATTCATTCAACCGATGATGACATCATAGAAAAATATTCACATCGTATGAAAGCGGGAAGAATCATTGTAAACTCTCCTTCTTCTCAAGGAGCAATCGGCGATATTTATAATGCTCACATGCCTTCTCTGACTTTAGGGTGTGGAACATATGGAGGTAACTCTGTCTCTACGAATGTTGGCACCATAAACCTGATAAACATTAAAAAAACAGCACGGAGGAAAAATAATATGCAATGGTTTAAGCTACCTCCTAAAATTTATTTTGAAAGAAATGCAATTCAATATTTAGAAAAAATGCCGGATATATCAAAAGCTTTTATTGTCACCGATCCAGTTATGGTTAAGCTTGGCTATGTAGATAAAGCACTGTATTATTTACGGAAGCGCCCTGATTACGTGCATTGTGAAATTTTCTCTGATGTCGAAGCAGATCCATCGATTGATACCATCCAAAAAGGTACAGAAATGATGCGCCAATTTAAGCCTGATGTGATAATTGCTCTTGGTGGCGGTTCACCTATGGATGCGGCTAAAGCAATGTGGCTATTTTATGAGTATCCGGAAGTCGATTTCCATGAATTAAAACAAAAATTTATGGACATTCGCAAGCGAATTGTTAAATATCCAAAATTAGGAAAGCTAGCAAAATTTGTTGCCGTGCCAACTACATCTGGAACAGGATCAGAAGTTACTTCTTTCACAGTTATTACCGATAAAAAAGCCAATATGAAATATCCATTAGCCGATTATGAATTAACACCAGATGTAGCAATAGTAGATCCGCAATTTGTTATGTCTGTACCAAAACAAGTAACTGCTGATACAGGGATGGACGTTTTAACACATGCGATTGAAGCGTATGTGTCTAATATGGCAAATGACTATACGGATGGTTTAGCCATAAAAGCAATCCAATTAGTATTTGAATATTTACCAAAAGCATATCATAATGGAAATGATGCTTTAGCAAGAGAAAAAATGCATAATGCATCTACAATTGCAGGAATGGCATTTTCCAACGCGTTTTTAGGTATTAACCATTCCCTCGCCCATAAATTAGGTGCTGCATTTAATATTGCACATGGCCGAGCAAATACGATTCTACTTCCACATGTTATTCGCTACAATGCACAAAAACCGGAAAAATTCGTCTCATTTCCGAAGTATGAATATTTTATTGCTGACAAGCGCTATGCAGAAATTGCAGCTACGTTGAATCTTCCGGCAAGAACAGTAGAGGAAGGTGTTGAAAGCTTAGTACAAGCTATCATTAAACTTGCAAAGGAATTAAATATTCCAATGAGCATGAAAGATGCAGGAATAAATGAACAAGAATTTGAAGCACAAGTAGATGAACTTGCTGAATTAGCTTTCGAAGATCAATGTACAACGGCAAATCCAAAACTTCCATTAGTTACGGAATTAGCCGAAATTTATCGAAAAGCATATAAAGGAGTTTAGCTGTTCGATTATAATCAAATCATTCAAACTAGCACGGAATAAAACTCTATCATTAAATAAAAAACGTTCTTTACTTCGTTTTCTATCTCCACACGGTATTAGCCTACCCGTGAACGGAAGAAACGTTAGCCGACCGCTCTTACTCTTACTTATGGGTATGGGCGGTCTTTTGACGGAAAAATCGCTTCATAAAATAATATACTCTTGTATTCCAATGAAAAAATAGTGCCGCTCTGTCTCCCTTTTCAAAAAACATCCTCTTGACTGCTCTTGAGTCATTTAGCTGCTTTACTTTTTTATCCCCTAAATATAACCCAATTAATCCTTGAATAACCATCTGGTGAAAATAATGGTTTGGCAAAGATTCTGTATATAAGTTTGCTTGCTTATAAAAATAGTGTAAACGTTCATGTTTTGTTGACGTATCTGCATAATAAGAACAAAAATTCAAATCTTTCTCTTTCACATCTTCTTGTTGATCAATATAATAATCAAGCAAGATATGCAACCCTTGTACATAAGGAAAATAACTAGTAACGATTTGGTTAGCGAATTTACGATACAACCTCCCTGCCAATCCATAGGAAATTAAGCAGTAAATTCCTAAAGTCGATCCCGTTGCTGCGGAAAACTCATACCATTGTAATGGATAAATATTATTTTCCCTAGACCAGGTGGTTAATCGCAGCACCCGTTCTTCTGGAATAACATGCTTATGAACTTGCAAATCACGATACAATTCGGCCAGCCATAAAGCTTGTTCTTGAAAAGTTGGTATATCATCTAATAATATCACAACTTCTTTACAAGTCTTTACAAGTTCTAATAGATAACCATTATCCTGTTTATGAGGAAAAAATGCATAATAGTCTGTTGATTCCACTTTTCCGGATAATGCATCAGTCATTGCAGTATGTAATAGCTCAAATGATCTCGCTTCCATAGTAGTACTACGATCACATAAATTGTCCAGATAATCACTAATCGTTTGATAAGCAACAATAAAACGCACGCATTTCTTCCATCTATCTCCCGCTAAAAATGCATATACTGCTCCACCTTGACAATGGAAACGTTTTGCTGTAATACTAGCCAATGCTTGAGACCGTAATTCCTCATCAGGTATTTCATTTGCTCGTTTTTGCCAATAAGTCAATTCTTTTTTTACAGTAGGAAAAATCTTTCGATAAACTGCTATCATTAAAGAAGCAGGAGTACTTGGTACTTGATAGCTCAAAGTGTTGCCTCCGTTCTGTATCTAGCCACTATATTATCTGCTGTAAATATTATTTTAGCTTATTAAACGCAGTTAATCAAAACATCAAACCATTGGTACACAAGGGGATGTACGTTTTTATCATACATTTTTTGCAAATTACGCTATTCGAAACTTAACTTTTGAGATGTTTTAGTCAAATTTTTATTCTCCTGTGTAAACGACCGCACCCTAAAAACTGCTTAAATTAATCATTGAAATATATATCTCCTAGGCATCAAAGAATCTCTGCTTATGCTTCAAGAATTCGAAAGCAAGCCATTTCATCATTTACTAAATAAACTGTTCCGTATAGGGAGTATTTCATCTGAAGATGGTCACAATAAAAAATAAATCATGAAAGGCTGATAAAATGATTTATATCTATAATGATTATGGTGGAACTCATACGACATCGTTAGCGGCTGCTTATCACTTAAAAAAACTACCGACTAATAGAACACTTACAAAAGATGAAATTATAAATGTTGATTATTTTAATAAATTAACGAAAGAAGATTTGGCAAATTTATTTTTCACGAAATAGATGAAGATGGGAATCCAGTCTATACAATTGGAAGAAAAAATAATCATTTAGTAGTACCAGCTTTAAAAAATTTAATCGAACTTATCCGAGAAAAAAATGAAGTTAAAGAGAAAATAATCTTTTCTAATACTTCATCAACAGTTCCTTTTGCCATGACAATTGGAGGATTTTTCTCCAGAGGATTAAAAATAGATTTTATCGGTGTTCCTTTACTTATCTTAGGTGCTAAACAATGTGGCAAGCGTATTAATCAATTGGTGGAACATACAAAAAAACAGCAACATCTTCAAATAAACAAGTTCTCGTTCTATAAAATAAATTCATTTAAATGAATTGCTCTAAGTAGAGATAACATTAACCGAATCCAATAAATGACCCTTTTTTTGCAAACAAGATTTTAAATAAAGGAATTGATCAACATGGATTTTCCCGTTATTCATACTAATTTTTGGGATGGCGTTATTGCTGTACCTATAATTGTAATTCTAACACAGTGCTTTAAATTACTTCCTATCCCCCGTCAATACTTCCCAACAATAGCAAGTATTCTGGGCTTTTTCATTTCTATATTTATAAGTCATCGTCATGACTTATGGGCAGGCATTTTTATGGGTCAGCAGCCGTCGGGACATATGCTGCATTAAAAACTAATTGGGTAGTTTTTAGAGAAAAATGGTTGAATAAAAAAGTCAGACAAGAATAAGAAACGTCTTCCTAATAGGTGAACAAGGATTGTTATATTATTTCAACTTTTGACACTTTCAACTATTTATCCGACTTCTTGAATGGAACATGACCTCTTATTGCTCTCTCATAAGGAATTTTAAATCACGATTTGGATACAATTCATCCAGAGTGATAGTCGCTTCTTTTCTAGCCTTTAGAGAGCCGCCTTCTAAAGTAAAATCTTTAAGTCCTTTTACATCTGTTTTCTAATGGCAATAATTTATACGGTTTAGAAGCATCCACTTTTACGCAAATTTTCTGAATCTGCTTTTCCAGCTTTTACTTACTTATAAATTTATCTCCAATAAAATTCTTACTGTATTCCTTCATTGTAAATAGTTGTGGACAGATTTCACCAAGTAGCTTCGATCCCATTCTAATAATCGGATTTGTAGAGCGACCTGCTGAAAGCCACTCTATATAGAACACGGGCATCTTTACCTTGACCAGTGCGGTTTTATTCTACGTTTAATTTTTCTAGGAAATAGTTCTTTTTAAAAGAGTTTCCACCAGTTAGCTTCGATGATTTTTCCGGATATCCTAACTTAGACTCCTCTTTCACTTCTTTAGCAGCCCTGAAGCTTAGAACCAAAGAAGAAAGAGCAACATCGGTTACATACATAATTCCTTCTTCTTCAATGGTATCAGTGAAAGACGTGGCAGATTCCGCTGCTTAGTTTTTAATGAATACTTCTTATAACTATGTAAATCTTTAGATAGACCTTTTAACCTAAAAACAAACTTATAATGCCCCTCCCGTAACTCGTTTCGACTTTATGAGGAAGGGTTTAACATGGAAAAAATAGTACACTAAGCTTTTATTGCCGTATATAAAATTAGTTAGTATTTGTCAAAAAAATTCCTAATAGGAAAGTATAAACCTTTGTATCTACGACTAGCGTAAATGGTATGGAGCATATCATAAAAGTTCTCCAAAAACTTTATAACTTCTACCTCCCTTCAGTATGCAGAACAGTTTGTTACTTCTAAAGTTGGTCTCCAGATTTATATAAAAGCTTCCACCTAAGGATGTTTTATTTAAACGTCCAAAAAAAAGACTATTTACTCAGGATAAGAGCCAACCCTACAAAATTATTCATGAATATAGTAAAGTAGACCGAAAATAAAGGAGGTAGGTTATATGTGGAGAAAATTTGATGAAGACGGAAATCAAGAATTTAGCTTTTCGAAGGCTAGAGCAGATGCTGATGCCGATGCAAGGTCTGATGTAGATTTCGACAGCGATATCCGTGTAGATAATGATAATGACAACGACAATGATAACGACCTAAAAAATAGAAATCGCAATATTAATATCGCCAAAGTCATTAGAAGTGGTAATTCTAATGTTGATGTTGATATTGATGAAAAAGAACGTGTTGATATTGATAAGGACCGTTAAAAAACACCATTAGTTACTATTAGTGGGGTGAAAAACATCCCACTATTTTCCTCGAAAGGAGAATTTGATTTGAAGAAGGCAAATGACAACTTACATGTACTAGACTTTAAAACTGATACTCGCTCCACGATTGGAAATAGCGGAAATTCAGATGTCGATGTAACTGTAAATATTGATACCACCCCTATTGCATACGCAATGTTATGTACACTTTTAGCAACTAGTCAAATTTCCTCAACTGAATTTAATGCTGCGGTTAGAAAATTAGAAGATTTTGCAAGTAGTGGTAAGTTCCCTTCGATAAAAGACATGAATGATTTATCACTAGTGAAACTAAACAAAAGACAATTAAGAAGGTAAAAAAACGCCTTCTTATTTTTATACCACGAACTACACATAAAAAATAAGATTAAATAACAGATCTTTCTGTTTTGTTCTGTGCAAGGTCTTTTCATGCTTATTTTTAAACTATTATAGATGTCAAACATTTTTCAACAGCAATGAAAAGAATTATTTTTCCTTTTACATTTTTAAGACAGAAAATACTCAAACCTTGTATAAGCCTTCAATAAGGTTCCATAGACGTAAGAAAAAGGGAGAGATAAAATAGCCCTAGCTCAAGACTAAACTGAACTAAGGCTGGACAATGCAGGGAGAGTTACCCTGTATAATTAATATTAAACAACAAATATAAATATTACTGTAAACGTATATGAATTGAAACTGTACCTCTTGAAGTTTCTTTTCATTCATAAGTTCATTCATTTCTTTGGCATCCTAAAACCATTATGTATTTTTTTACGCTGTTCTCCAAGACGTTTCTACATCATCTGGAGGATTTTCAGTAAGAGGGTAGTAAGCTTAATTTCGTTTCCTCAGACAATTCTCCGCCCAATTTCTTAAGATATCTATTTCATCTTTAATTGACTTTGACAGATTAAGTATAAAGACGATATCATTGTCAAAGCTTCCTTTTCTTATAATTTCTAATATTTTCGTACTAGTTACGTAAAGATCGCTTAAAAGCATTTCTTTTATTGCTCACTTGGGTAAGATGTTCAGGGAAGTTTTTCAAATATCCCTCACCCCTTTATATCCAGTAGCTTCCTCCAAAATGATATACTAATAGTAGCCATCATATTTTTTCAGGAGGATTTAAAATGATACAAGCATATAAAGGCATATTTCCAAAAATTCATGAGTCTGTATTTATTGCAGAAGACGCAACCATCATTGGTGATGTCACTATTGATGAACAAACGAGTATTTGGTTTAAAACAGTCATACGGGGAGATGTTGCGCCGGTCAGAATCGGTAAACGAATCAGCATTCAAGATTTATCCATGCTGCATCAAAGCCCGAACCTCCCGTTAATTATTGAAGATGATGTAACAGTTGGTCATCAAGTAACACTGCATTCAGCAGTTATTCGAGAAAAGGCGTTAATCGGGATGGGTTCTATCCTATTAGATGGTGCTGAAGTAGGAGAAAATGCATTTATTGGAGCCGGCAGCTTAGTACCGCCAGGAAAGAAAATACCAGCACACACATTAGCATTTGGGAGACCGGCTAAAGTGATAAGAAAGCTTACCGAAGCTGATTATAAGGAAATGGAACGGATTCGTAGATCATATGTTGAAAAAGGCGAAATCTACAAATGCCAACAAAAAGATCAAACGATGCCCTTGAATTAAAGAATAAATTACCGATATAAAGAGTACAGTAAGTAGGTAATAGGAGACGGGACAGATGAACATTATTTTATTTTGTCTTAGTTTAACACTATCAATATTCTTTTTATTTTTAAGTACAAAACAACAAGTATCATGGGTACGCAAGTCATTTATTGTTTACGGAGTAATTTTTTCGATAACTGCCATTTCTATATTATCTATTTTTATCGTTCAACATAAAAGTGCGTTTAAGCAGCTAGTTGAAGATACTATTCCAGTTAGTGAAAATAAACAGCATACACCAACAAACAAGCGCCTTTCTGAACATAAAATCAAAAACGAAGTTAAAATCGATGCTCCAAAAATTCAACAACTCCCGGAATTGCCAAGAGGGTGTGAAGTCACTAGTCTATCTATGCTCCTAAACCATTATGGTATTCAGGCCGACAAGATGGAACTAGCTAAAAAAGTTAAAAAAGATCCTACTCCCTATACTAAAAAGGGAGATGAGATTTTCTTCGGCAATCCTTATAACGGTTTTGTTGGTGATATGTACTCTTTTGACACGCCTGGGATGGGGGTTTACCACAAGCCTATTGCTGAACTCGCAACTAAATATGCTGGAAGTAAGGTACGAGATTTCACAGGTAGTAATTTTGACGTAATTATCGAAGAACTTAATAAACAACATCCTGTTTGGGTAATTATCAACACAACATATGATAAACTGCCGGAAAGTCAATTTACTACGTGGAATACAAAGTCAGGGAAAATTGACATCACGATGAAGCAGCACGCTGTTCTTATTACCGGCTATGATGAAAAGTACATTTATTTTAATGATCCGTTAAATTTTGCTGACAAAGCACCCATCGATAAATTTAAAGCAGCATGGATCCAAATGGGCAAACAGGCGATCACTATTTATTAAAGTGATCGCCTGCAAGATTAAGATTTAACTAATTGTTTTTCTACAGATGGTAACTTATTTATATCCATTTTTTTCTCCACAAAGTTTTGATGCCACAGCATAAACATTAGAACCGTCCAGATTTTTCTGCTGTAGTCCCCTTTTCCTTGACAATGGGCTTCTAATAATTCTAAAACATAATCCTTATATAGTAAATGATCGGTCTCACTTTCACGAATAAGTTGTTTTGCCCAGCCATTCAGTTCATTCTTTAGCCAATGTCGAATTGGAACAGGGAAACCCAACTTTTTACGATCGAGTACATGATCAGGAATAATGCCGCGAGCTGCTTCTCGAAGAATATTTTTCGTCGTACCGTTTGCTATCTTTAAGTCTACAGGGATCTCACTGGCAACACGAAATACCTCTTTATCTAAAAACGGAACACGGAGTTCAAGCGAATTCGCCATCGTTACTCGATCAGCTTTTAATAAAATGTCTCCACGCATCCATGTATGAATATCTACATATTGCATTTGATTTACAGCAGGATAATGACTTACCTGATCAAATAATTTGCTCGTTACTTGTTGATAGCTTATTTGCTTATTGTAACATTTTAAGAGGCTTTGTTTTTCATCCTCTTCAAACATTTTAGCATTTCCAATGTAACGTTCGCGTAGAGGCGTTGTCCCTCGTTCTAAGAAGCTTTTTCCCTTTACTCCTTCTGGTAATATCGCTGAGACTCTAGCTAATAAATCTTTTACTGGAGTTGGAATGGAATTAAATACCTTTAACGACTCAGGTTCACGATAAATATTATAGCCTCCAAACAACTCATCTGATCCTTCTCCAGATAAAACAACCGTCACATACTTACGAGCTTCTCTGGAAACAAAATAAAGTGGTACACAAGCTGGATCAGCTAAAGGATCGTCCATATGCCACATAATTGTTGGCAAACTTTCTACATATTCTTCAGGTGAAATCATGTAGGAAATATTTTCTACGTTTAATTTATCTGCTGTCTCTTTGGCAACGTCGATTTCCGAATATCCTTCCCGTTCAAAGCCGACAGAAAATGTTTTAATACCGGGGTTAAATTCTTTCGCTATGGATACAATCAATGTAGAATCTATACCTCCAGATAGAAATGAGCCAACTGGAACATCACTGCGCATATGAACTTTTACCGAATCATACATAACCTCTTGTATTTTTTTAATCCAGTCTTGTTTCTCTCGTAATACTGGTTGAAAGGTTGCATGCCAGTAACGAGTAAATTCAATTGGTTCGCCTGGCTTTTTCGTAAAATAATGACCAGGTTCTACTTTTTGAATCCCAACCGTCATCGTCATTGGTTCAGGTACGTATTGAAAACTTAAATATTGTTGTAAAGCTTCTTTATTTACTTCTTCTTTTTCCATCATTAAAGTTATACTCTTTTTCTCTGAGGCGAATACGATACCTTGATCATTTTCATGATAAAACAAAGGTTTAATTCCGAATGGGTCACGAGCACCATACAGTTTTTCCGCTTGTTTATCCCAAATTAAAATCGAGAACATTCCTCTTAAATATTGAAATGCACCCTCTTTAAGTTTAGCAAAAAGTGCCGCAATGACTTCTGTATCTGAATCTGTCTGGAATTCATAGCCCTCTTCCAACAACTTTTCACGTATTTCAATATAATTATAAATTTCACCATTGAATACAAGCCATATCCGTTCATCATTATAACTCAGAGGCTGAATTCCACTTTCAATATCAATAATACTTAATCTACGAAAGCCAAACGAAATATATGGATCAAAATAATACCCTTCATCATCTGGACCTCTATGTGTAATTAGATTATTTTGTTTTTTAAATGATTCCTTGTCTTCTTCTGTTCTTTCTGTTGGATAATCAAACATTATTCCAATAAAACCACACATTATGTCAACCTTCTCTCCTGATATAATAAGCACTTGTAATAATTATGAAATATTAAAGAAACATATCAGTCATATAATATCACACAACTTTTGGGAAATAAACGCGTAAAGTGCCCGTTTAAGCAAATCTAGACTATTTTCTTTATTCATTTTCTAAACAGTACGTAAGAAAAGCTACTGAAAAACATGTACCAAATTTATAATCACACCTATATTTATTCTCCATCACATACGAAAATCTGTCCGTTTTGCATACTTGTTTTTCACATAAAGTAAGGTTAAGATTTTTTAAACTTAACATAACCTATTGGGTATTGCAATATACAGATATAGAATTAATTTAGTTGCTATTTTAATCCTCTTATTAGAAAAACTTGGCTTATCGCCGAGTCTTTATGACGAAAGATATCATTTTTCTTATAAGATAAAGTGAAGCTTCATTCCGTGGAATGCTTTTTACACGGAATGTTAGTACCACAAGGGTATGACCTAAAGGCCCTTGAACCAATCGGGCATTTAGGTGCCGTTTTTCTTTTATGTTCACAATGCATAATAGATTTTAGAATTGAGGAAAGTACGGCACCTTACATGCGGGATAAAGCCTAAATTTTTATTCTTTCCTATAGGGTAAAAAAGACGCCTATTTATTAATTCACCTAATCTGATACACATTCGAATAGCTAATAATAGGTTATTCTCAGAAATTAAGTCAACAAGTCTGTAGCATTGTGCCCTGTAAGCAAAAAATTTTACAGACTAAATACATTTCTAGTCGCTTAACACTTCTTATTTCTTAACACATTAAAAAAGATATGAATTCCAGATTGAAACGGAATATCATATCTTTTAAACAGTTTAAATCTGCCTGCTTTTAATCATTTTTTAGTAAGGGATCTTAACTCATCCACTTTATCCGTTTTTTCCCACGGAAATGAATGATCTGTACGTCCAAAATGTCCATACGCAGCTGTGTCTTTAAATATTGGCTTTTGTAAATCAAGCATTCGTATAATTCCAGCCGGACGCAGATCAAATAATTTTCTTACCGCGTTTACTAGTTTTTCTTCACTTACCTTCCCTGTCCCGAATGTGTTAATTGAAATGGAAACAGGCTCTGCAACGCCAATTGCATAAGCAAGCTGTACTTCACACGTTTTTGCTATATCAGCTGCAACAATGTTTTTCGCTACATATCTGGCGGCATATGCAGCAGATCGATCTACTTTTGTTGCATCTTTTCCACTAAATGCACCGCCGCCATGTCTAGCGTACCCTCCATAAGTGTCAACAATGATCTTACGTCCAGTTAGGCCGGCATCCCCTTGGGGACCGCCAATAACAAAACGACCGGTTGGATTAATAAAGTATTTCGTTTTTTCATCTAAAAGATGAGTTGGTACTACTGGTCGAATAACATGTTCAATTAAATCTTTTTCAATTTGCTCCGGTGTAATATCCTGATGATGTTGGGCAGAAATAACGATCGTATCAATCCGTACAGGCTCATCATTTTCACCATACTCGATGGTCACCTGTGTCTTTCCGTCTGGTCGCAAGTAAGCCAGCATTTTATCTTTTCGAACATCGGCCAGGCGCTTTGCTAATTTATGGGCTAACGAAATCGGAAGAGGCATTAATTCCTCTGTTTCATCACAAGCAAATCCAAACATTAGCCCTTGGTCCCCAGCACCAATAGCATCGATTTCCTCTTCACTCATTTTTCCTTGACGTGCCTCCAAAGCCGTATTAACACCACCGGCAATATCAGGAGATTGCTCATCAATAGCTGTTAAGACTGCACATGTTTCTGCATCAAATCCAAACTTGGCGCGTGTATAACCAATTTCTTTAATGGTTTTTCGGACAATTGCTGGTATATCTACATAGGTTGTTGTTGAAATCTCCCCTGCTACGAGCACAAGTCCAGTTGTTACTGCCGTCTCACAAGCAACTCGAGCGTAAGGATCAGATTTTAATATTTCATCTAAAATTGCATCTGAAATTTGATCAGCTATTTTGTCAGGATGTCCTTCTGTTACAGATTCAGAAGTAAATAAACGTCGATTAGTAGCCATATTGCTACGTCCTCCTTTAAAATCAAATACGGAACTCTATCTATCATATATGCACATTACTACAATCTGGCTAGTTGCACTTACTTAAAACCTACAAATTAGAGGATATTCAAAAAAGTAGTATGGTCAACATGCTGCTTCCGGAATCATTCATGTAATCTGTAATCAGTTCCATACACTTCGCTACACAATGACACCGTCTCATCGAAGCTTTGATGCGCAAGACGTACTGATGTCAGCATTACAACAGGACGAGAAAAACTTCGGAAGCGACACATCACACACGGATAAAAAGCGTTTTTCTTTTTCAAGGACAGAGTACGCTACGGTAGCAATACACCGCACGCAGAAAAAGTGTACTTCTTTTTCAAGCATGTCGCCCCAAACGAATCGCAGATTTAGGAGCCGTTTTTCTCATAAAGCTGCAAAATGATAAGCAGATCTTTGAAATGAGAAAAATATAGCTCCTTACATCCGAAATAAAGAAAATATGCCTATACCTCTAAAACAAGGGGTATGCCGACACCAGAGCAGTAAGCCCATTTTCATCGACCTTCCTTTAGATTCGTGCCGACGTTGACTTATCGTACGAAGAAGATTAAAGTTTATTAGCATGAGCGATGGAGCTAGACGAATAAACTTTTCAAAACAAGTTATCCACATTGTAGAATTTTATGATTTCCTAGACAATAAAAAAACCTTTCCTACTGTTGATGAGGAAAGGGTCACTGGCCTCTTTCTCTCTTATTGTTCAAGGAAAAAAGTCCTTGCATCAGGTTAGCACCTTTTCACTAAATGTGATGGTTGCTGGGCTTCCTCGGGTCTGTCCCTCCACCAACTCTGAATAAGAGTATCCGTTCCAAATCAGCTTATCGAAAGAAGCATACGATGTCAACTATTTTCACCGTATTTACCGATGTTTTTTCCATATAATAAAATCATAACTAACAAATGACTGGATCAATTATGAAATTAAGATTTTTTTAAAATTGAACAACATTAGTATGGACTATTCGAATAAATGTGTTATACTAATAAACATATTAAAGATATCGAAGTCGTTCTAAAAAAGAACGTGAATACAATTTGACTTAAAAGGCAGGTATTTATAATGAAAATGGTAGAAAAGTCGTTTGTCACCGAGTTATACAAACATTCAAATTTACACGCAAATTTATCTGTACCGTTGCTTGTTGAAAAAGTTCTCGCCAGAAAAGAAGGGAAATTATCAGCCACAGGTGCTGTGCAAGCAACTACAGGAGCGTATACCGGTCGTTCTCCAAAAGATAAATTTGTTGTCAAAGATGAGATTAGTGAAAACTATGTAGATTGGGGATCCGTTAATCGCTCTATTGAGGAATCCACTTTTAATAAGCTTTACGAAAAAGTCGTTCATTATTTACTAAATAAACAGGAAATATTCCAATTCAAAGGCTTTGCGGGAGCAGATCATGAATACCGACTGCCAATACAAGTCATCAATGAGTTTGCTTGGCATAATTTATTTGCCCGTCAATTATTTATTACTCCAACAGAGGAAGAACTTCAGACACATGAGCCGGAATTTACAGTTTTATCTGCACCAACTTTTAAAGCCGATCCAGAAGTGGATGGTACGAACTCAGAAGCCTTTATTCTTGTTTCATTAAAACAACGAATTATTTTAATTGGTGGAACAGAGTATGCTGGTGAAATTAAAAAGTCAATCTTTTCAATAATGAACTTTTTACTTCCACAGCAGAATGTACTATCCATGCACTGCTCTGCCAATGTAGGAAAAGAAGGAGACGTCGCTTTATTTTTCGGTCTTTCAGGAACAGGGAAGACAACATTATCAGCAGATCCTTACCGCCGTTTAATTGGTGATGATGAGCACGGTTGGGGGCCAAATGGTGTGTTCAACATTGAAGGTGGGTGTTATGCAAAATGCATTAACTTATCTCAAGATAAAGAGCCACAAATCTATGATGCCATCCGATTTGGTTCCGTATTGGAAAATGTTGTGCTTCATGAAGATACAAGATCTCCGGATTATGATGACACAAGTTTAACTGAAAACACACGTGCAGCATATCCGTTAGAAAACATTGACAATATTGCAATACCAAGTATCGCTGGACATCCGAATACAATTATCTTTCTAACTGCTGATGCTTCCGGAACACTTCCCCCAATCAGTAAATTAACGAAAGAACAAGCGATGTATCACTTTTTAAGTGGTTATACGAGTAAGCTTGCAGGTACAGAAAGAGGAGTTACCGAACCACAAGCAACTTTCTCAGCTTGTTTTGGCGCACCATTTTTGCCATTAGCTCCTTCCAAATATGCAGAAATGCTAGGAGAAAAAATTGATGCATATCAATCCAATGTATTTCTTGTTAACACTGGATGGACTGGCGGCCCATATGGTGTAGGAAAACGCATGAAGCTTTCCTATACTCGTGCTATGATTCATGCTGCTTTAGAAGGGGAGCTAAATGGGACAGAAACAACGAAAGATGACATCTTTGGGTTGCAAATTCCGATGCATGTACCCGGAGTTCCTGATGAAGTGTTAATTCCGAAAAACACATGGCAAGATAAAGCAGCTTATGAGAAAACAGCACAAGAGCTTGCCATGAAGTTTCATAATAACTTTAAGAAATTCACCAAAGCAGACGAAGATATCGTCAACGCTGGCCCGGCATACCGGGGTTAAAAATTGTTTCCTCATCCCAAAAGGAATTTTTATATAAAAGCTAATACTGCAGTTTTTCTGCAAGCCGATCTCGTAAATCTTCGAGATCGGCTTTTTTTGTACTATAGGAAAGCATAAAACTTTAGGCTTACTATAAGCTTTAGCCATAAAGACTTGGCGATAAGCCAAGTTTTTCTAAGCGCAACGCTATAAATACGTACTGGCATTCACACATTTTTATCTCTATTCATAAACTGTTTTGACATATTATTTTAAAGAAAGGAGCACATAAAGAATGAAAAGAAATTTATTCATTCTGCTATTAGGAGTACTTTTATTTATAGCAGGTTGTAACACGAATGATGAAACTTCTTCTATTCGATTAGCAGAAGTAACTCGTTCACTATTTTACGCTCCACAATATGTTGCTCTGGAAAAAGGATTTTTTGAAGAAGAGGGATTAAATGTCGAATTACAAACCACTTGGGGTGGAGATAAAACAATGACCACTTTGTTATCAGATGGTGCTGATATCGCTCTAGTTGGTGCTGAAACATCCATTTATGTATTTGCTCAAGATTCCAAAGAAATCGCAATAAACTTTGCTCAATTAACACAAACAGATGGTACATTCTTAGTTGCGAAAGAAAAGCAACCGAACTTCTCTTGGGAGGATATCAAAGGTACTACCTTTTTAGGACAGCGAAAAGGTGGAATGCCACAAATGGTAGGCGAGTATGTACTGAAGCAAAACGGTATTGATCCACATATCGATTTAAATTTACAGCAAAATATCGAATTTGCCAATATTCCAGGAGCATTCGCTTCAAGCGATGCAGCGTATGTTCAATTGTTTGAACCAACCGCCAGTATATTTGAAAAGGAAGGGAAAGGACATATTGTTGCATCTTTTGGTGAAGAATCCGGAACCGTTCCCTATACTGTTTTCATGGCAAAGCAAAACTATATAAATAAAAATGACACAGAAATAAAAAAATTCACTAAAGCTTTATATCGAGCTCAACAATGGGTAGAGGAGCATTCTGCAGAAGAAATAGCTAAAGTAATCCACCCATATTTTGAAGATACAGATTTAGATATTCTTACTGCTTCCGTTGATCGGTATAAAAGCCAAGGTTCTTTTGCAACAGACCCCGTATTAGATAAAGATGAATGGAATAGTCTAAAAGCTATTATGAAAGAGGCTGGTGAACTTCCTGTAGACGCAGATTATGAAGAGTTAGTAAATACAACGTTTGCTGAAGACGTTTTAAATGATTAAGGAGGAGGAACAATGTCATTTTTAACCTTAGAAAAAATAACGCATCATTATTTTTCAGAACAGGGCTTTACTAAAGCATTAGATAATGTATCCTTTTCCATTGAAGAGGGAGAATTTATATCGTTATTAGGACCAAGCGGCTGCGGTAAATCAACTATACTATCGATCATTGCCGGTATAATAAAACCCACGGAAGGTAAGGTAAAGTTAGAGCAGCAAATGATTGACTTGCCCTCTTCGGAAATTGGTTACATGCTGCAACAAGATTATTTATTTCCGTGGAAAACAATTTTAGATAATGTACTTTTGGGACCAAAAATACGCAAAACATTATCCCATGATGTACAAGAAAAAGCTTTATCTTTATTACATGAGGTTGGACTAAAAAATGTAGTCACTAAGTACCCGCCTTCCCTCTCCGGAGGAATGCGCCAACGAGCCGCCCTTGTAAGAACACTAATCAACCATCCAAAAATTTTATTATTCGATGAACCTTTTTCAGCTTTAGATTATCAAACCAAATTAAAGTTAGAGGAACTCGTCTCAACATTACTAAAAAGCTACAAAAAAACAACGGTACTTGTTACCCATGACATTAGTGAAGCAATCGCTATGAGTGATCGAATTTTAGTAATGGGTACGAATCCAGGAACCATTTCAAAAGTGTTTGAAGTTCCTATTGAGATAAGACAGGAAGGACCACTCTTTGCAAGACGCCATCCAAAATTTGAAATTCTATTCGATAAAGTATGGAATGAACTGGACAGTCGAGAAGGGAATTTCCCAAAAAAGGAGGCGATGACAAATAATGAAGTATAAAAAAACAGATGAACAATTTTTTCAGCACTATTTGCGTAGTGTAAAACGAGAAAGAAAAATAGTATATATATGGCAAATTGGTATACTTATCAGCTTTATTATTCTTTGGGAACTGGCCAGTCGATTGTATTGGATTGATCCATTGCTATTTAGTTCACCGACAACAATCTATAAGGTAATTGTTGAAAAAATTTACGATGGCTCTTTGTTATCTCATATGCAAGTAACTCTATTAGAAACAGTCGCCGGCTTCGTAATTGGAACGGTTGCAGGTACTTTCCTTGCCGTTTCATTATGGTTTTCTAATCGACTATCAAATATCCTTGATCCTTACCTTGTTATTATGAATGCCATGCCAAAGGTGGCATTAGGTCCAATTATTATCGTTGCCCTAGGACCTGGATATATTTCAATCATTGCAATGGGGGCAATCATTTCTGTTATCATTACAACATTAGTTGTCTACTCTGCCTTTAATGAAGTCGACCCAAATTACGGAACAGTGTTAAAAAGCTTTGGAGCAAGCAAACGGCAAATGTTTCAACACGCTATTTTTCCTGCCACACTGCCAACCATGATTTCTACGTTAAAAGTAAATGTTGGGCTTTCTTGGGTAGGTGTAATAGTTGGAGAGTTTCTCGTCTCTAAACAAGGATTAGGTTATTTAATTATCTATGGTTTTCAAGTATTTGACTTTTCACTCGTAATGACGAGTTTAGTACTAATTGCGATCTTTGCAGCTGTGATGTATAAGCTTGTTGAGCGGTTGGAGCGCTGGATAATTAAACATTCCAGTTCGTTTTAATGAATTTGAGGCTTCCATTAACGCTGATAATTGATGGAAGCCTCTTTTATTTATCCTAATGATGAGCGAGTATCAAAACTATACCCTCATCAATGACAATTAGACGAATTTAGAATACCTTCTAAATGACACTTAATGTTTCATCTCTTATATCACTTATAAACATACACCCAGGAGCATGTGTAATCATCACGGATGGTTTACTTTGCATAGCAACTGCTTGCGGCGTTACACCACATGCCCAAAAAACAGGGATTTCCCCTTCTTTTATAGTAACTGCATCTCCAAAGTCAGGGGTTGAAAGATCTTGTATACCGATTTCACTAGGGTCACCAAAATGAACTGGTGCTCCATGAACAGCTGGATATCTAGAAGTAATTTGCACCGCACGAATCGCATCGTTATTAGTCATAGGTCGCATACTTACAACCATTGGTCCACTAAATATTCCTGCTTCTTCGCAAGGAATATTTGTTTTATACATAGGTACATTGCAATTTTCTTCAATATGTCTTATCGAAATACCATCATTTAATAGCGAAGTTTCGAACGTAAAACTGCATCCTAATAAAAAAGCCACCATATCTTCTTCCCAATACGCTGTTATATCTGTCACCTCTTCCATGAATGATCCGTTTTTATAGATACGATACTTCGGGATGTCTAATCGAATATCAGCGTTTTCTGCTATTTGTTTTGGCTCGTAGGAACCAATATCCGTCACATTCAATATTGGACATGGCTTGGGGTTACGTTGACAGAATAATAAAAAATCAAATGCGTACTCTTTTTTTAGAACTACTAAATTAGCCTGAGCAAAGCCTCCTGCCATTCCTGCAGTCGACCCCGATATTTGCTTCTCTCTAATTAGCATTCTCACTTCTGATCCACTTAACCTGGCTGTGTTTTCCATAATCGTTCCTCCGCTTCATCCAGTTTCATTTATCCTAAAAGCTTGGGAATTTGCTCTAACACTGTTAAAATAGCCAAATAGCTCATTCCCAGTACAACAATTACTCCTGCTATCGTTAACCAAAGCGGTTGCTTATAGTCACCTACAACATCTTTTTTATAAGCTCCTATTAAAATCGTTCCTAAAGCAAGTGGTAAAACAAGTGCATTTAACGCTCCTGCTAAAATTAATACATTTACCGGTTTTCCTATTAAGGCAAACGTACCTGATGATACAATTATAAATAAAATAATCACTATATTTTGATATTTCTCAATGATTGGGTGCAATGTCCGAATAAAAGAAACCGATGTATACGCTGCTCCTACCACAGAAGTAATTGATGCAGCCCACATAATCACACCGAAAATTCGATACCCAACATTACCTGCAGCTAACTCAAAAACGGAGGCTGCCGGATTTCCAGAATCAATTGCTAGTCCCTGGGAGACAACACCTAACACTGCTAAAAAAAGCGCTACACGCATCACTCCTGCTACAACGATCCCAGTAACAGAGCTTTTTGTCACTTCGGGAAGAGAATGAGCTCCTTTTATACCTGCATCTAATAAACGATGCCCACCAGCAAATGTAATATATCCGCCAACAGAACCTCCTACAAGCGTAACGATAGCAAATATATCAATCGTTTCAGGTTTAAATGTATTAATTACAGCATCTCCTACTGGAGGAGAGGTTGTAAAAGCAACATATAACATAAGCAGAATCATAATTCCACCAGCAATTTGGGTTAGTTTATCCATCACATGACCAGCTTCTTTAATAAGAAAAATCATGATCGCAAAAATTGAACTAATGACAGCACCTACAACTGGATGAAGTCCTAGCATAGCATTTAAACCAAGTCCAGCCCCAGCGACATTACCAATATTAAAAGCCAGACCACCAATAACTATTAAAATAGATAATAAAAGCCCAAGACCTGGTAATACTTTATCCGCAATTTCGTGTCCACGTAATCCCGATACCGCAATAATTCGCCATACATTTACTTGGACAAAAACATCTAGAATTAGCGAGATCAGAATAACAAAAGCAAAACTAGCTGCTAATTGTTGGGTGAAAACAGTTGTTTGGGTTAAAAAACCCGGTCCAATTGACGAGGTAGCCATTAAAAAAGCTGCCCCAAGCAGTACACTTCTTGTCTTCATTTTTGGCGTTTCTGGCGTTTCTATAGTTAAATCTATTATTTGTGTCTTTTCCTTCATTCCAAATCACACCTTTTCAGTTTTTTAGGATTAATAGGAATACTTTGAATTATCCAGATCATCTTTTTCCATCTAAATTAATAGAAATGAAACTTTATATAACAAAAAATAGTGAAATTTACATCCATGAGCTGGTTCATTGTTATCCCCTTTTTTGTTTACTTAAGATATTAGGCTGGGGATTACTACAAAAAATGAGGTATATTATTGAGGTGAGATCATTACCATATATTGAACGAAGTGAGAAGTCAAATGAAGCAACTTTAATATACATTTTAGTTTTCTATGACCATTTTAATTGAACCAATACACTTCTTAATGGCTGACAGCTGTTAGTTAATTAAACTTTTAAACCTCTCCTGTATGTGACTTGCACCGAAATAAGTGCCTTTCTTCTGTTAATGTAAATCAGATGTTGACGATTTTAACATCTCTTTCAAATTTTAGCAAAACCGGTTTCGTCAAAAACGACAGAATAGGGTTCAACTTTTGAACGTGTGTAAAAATATTAAAATCGCTTTAATTGTTTAGCAAGGTAACTTTCAGCCCTTCTTTTATACGAATATCTTTTTGTTGTCAAATCATTGCCAATCATTCCTTTATTCAGAACTTAGACACTTATTTAAATAAAAAAGTAAGAATATTTTATCATATAACTAATAGTTTGTGAAGTGTTTAACAAATAGTAAGCGTTTGAATATAGGAAACCTTATTCCGTTGGGCTTTCTTAAGTGAAACAAAACTCAAGTTGCAATCTAAACTTCTCCGTGCAAGAACAATAGTTTAATTGCTCTTTAGCAAAAGTTTGTTACGGTTTGAGCGCTTATGCTAAGAGATTGTCCATATAGAAACGGATATCATTTCCTGAACAGCAAAAAATACGCAAATAAAACATTTGCGTATTTTTGACTCAAAAATTATAAGACATACTCTTTTTTAAAAATACTTCTCAATATATGTCATGCAGTGCTCTAACACTCCATCTTTCATCATAAAACTATAATCATTTCGATATTTGATATTAGCAGGAAGTTCAGCTAATAAAACCGGGCCTTCAGTCTCGTAATAAGTATTCTGATATTTCAATGCTTGAATCGAAGCAAAGTAGATGTTTTTTATTACATTCTCTGTTTTACCAGAAACAAAGTATTGTCCAATATAATAAATTTTATCAACCACTGCTCCTGTTTCTTCTTTGACTTCACGAATAGCAGCTTGTTTGGCTGTTTCCCCTTTTTCTACTTTTCCACCCGGAAATTCAAGTCCTCTTTCTTTATGTTTGGTTAATAGCCATTTTTGTTGATACTTACATATCACCCAAACATGAAGAGGTTTTTTAGAAAAGGGTTGATGTTTAAAGGATAATTTAACTTCGTTGTTATAGTAATCTTTAAAAGTGTACATTTCATTTCAACGCCTTTTCCTAAACTTCATTTAACTATGATGGATATTTGTAATTCTCCACTGATCGGTAAAGGTAAATTCGATTTCAATCGTGTAATTTCCATAAATATCGGATTTATTTTTTTGCTTTATCTTAACCTTATTATCCGACTCCTTAACAACCTCGTATGGCTTATCCTGTTTAAACCAAGGTGGCGCACTTGTAGGTCGAAGGTATAATCCATCCTCTTTTTCCTTATAATAATACTCTACGTAAGGTTCAGCAACTTTTTGATAAGATATTGTGTTAAATTTTTGGTATAAATCCCCTTTTGTTTGGTAATTTTCGACTCGATATTTAGCATCAACTGGTTGCAGAAGGATATTTATAAACTGGTGTGATAATTTAATTATTTCCTCATGACTCAGATCTTTTACCTCTGTTTGGTCGTTAGGTTCCGGGCCTTTTATTTGCTCATTATTTGCAGCTGCCGGTGTAGTTGTCTTTATGGTAAAAAATAAAAAAGCCAATATAACTGAACTAATAGCCACGACATTGAATAGAAAAAAGCGTTTATTTTTCATAGTAAGCCTCCCGTGGATACTTATTTACTAGTCTATTCCTGTTAGCCGAAAATTATAAACATCTATGCACAAATTTATCCTTTTATGATGTTCCCACAAAATCTCAATAAGTAATCCACTCGTTTTATAGAAGCCTACTAATTTTAAAACAAAAAACGATTTAGCAGCATGGGCAACCTTTATCTCACCTCATTTGCTATTGCTTTTATAATTTTTACTACCACTCAAGCTTTAATAATGTGTATATAAAGGGCATTTTTGTCAAAATAACCTTTTTAGGGAGAACTTCGCCTTTTATTTTCATATATCATTTAAAATTCCCATCTGTTTTATATGAGCTTTTGTTTGTTCATCTCCCAATTCATACACCACTTTATATGCTTTTGCTAAGTTGCTGTCATATTCATCATTTGACTGGTCATTATGGTAAGGTACAGCTGGAATATGAGCTCGAAAAAAAGTTCTAATACCAGCGTCATTTACTTCATTAAACGTATCCCTTAATAAGATGATATCATCATCCGTAGCATAAATAACAAACTCTGCATTATTTCCATACTTTTCTTTTGATATTTCGCCCGACCCCATATGGATATAATACTTTTGTTTTTCCATTTCAAACACCTCCTATAGCCTAGTGTTCCATTATTCCGATAAAGCATGTATCAACCCTAGCTCGTATTATTTTTCTGATACGGAGATTGCCTTGGTGTGTCTATATAAAAATATAAATGTTATGTAAAATTCGTGTTTCTGACTTTATAACATGGTGACACCAGAACTAAAAAGCAAGCGCATGGTTAGCGATTTACAAACTAGAGATCTTTAAGGCAACTTCATTTCGTGAAACGTTTTTCCCAAGAAATATCAGTACCCCAAGGGGATAACCACCTAAAGGCCTCTGAACCAGTCGGGGATTTAGGTGCTGTTACTCCGATTTAAACGTTTAAATTAATCTTTAAGTCGTAGTTTTACGGCTCCCTATATTCGGATAAAGAAAATAAAAAACTCGCCAAAAGTGGCGAGTCTGCATTCTTAGAAAGACTTGGCTTGTCTGCAAGTCTTTAGCGAAAGCTGTAGTTTTCTTATACGATAAACCCTAAAATTTTTATGCTTTCCTAAAATAGAACAAAAGTTATACCTTTTCTAAACCGAATATTTAACAATCGTCGAAAACGAAATCAATTTAGAACCCTCGCGAATCAAATTGATTTCTCATTACTCCTTTTCGAGCTACAAACAAAAGCACCAGTGCTACAAGTGCTTCTGTTACTGGTAAAGCCAACCATACCCCTGCTGTACCAAATAGCATAGGTAAGAATAGCAACATAGCAATCAATAAGATAAATCCACGAAATAGGGTTATACCTACAGATGGGCGAACATAGCCAATAGATTGGTAATATGTCATGTAAATAAAATTAATTCCCATAAATAAGTAACCAAGGAAAAACAGTTTTATCCCTTTTACAGCAAGTTCTTGTATTTCTTCCGTCTCTACACCAAAAATTGATACTAATAGGTCAGCACCAATATATCCGATACCCAAAAATAATACACCGAGAAGAATTCCTGTTACTTCTGCTATTTTTACTGTTTGCTTAATAGAAGTATATTTCTTTGCCCCATAATAGTAACTAATCATTGGCTGAATAGATGAACCGATGCCAATAAAGGCTAACAACATAAATGTATGCAAATAATTGATAACAGAAAATGCTGCTATCCCATTCGTACCTGCATAATGTGCTATAGCTATATTATACCCGATTACAAATATTCCAATCCCTGCCTCAGACATAAAACTAGGGAAGCCAATGGTGGAAATTTGTGTAAGATCACGCTTATTCCATTTAAATGTAGTAAATTTTAATCCGGAACCTTTTTTAAAAAAATGAAGTGTATAGATAAGCAACCCAATAAGTGTAGCAATCATTGTTGCAACTGCCGCTCCCGTTACTTCCCACTTAACAACAAAAATCATAATATAGTTAAGAATAATATTGACAATAGCTGAAACCACTAACCCAATCATTGCCAGTTGCGGATCGCCATCATTACGTACAAAAATGCTCAGACAAGTCTCCCAAGCTAAAATAGGTGAAAAAATAAACAATATCCGCATATAGTCTAATGCATACGATAAGGTCTCAGCATTCGCACCAAATAGCTTAGCTAACGGTTCGATAAAAATAAATCCAATGACAGCTATAATAATTGTGATGATTGTAATCAGAGCAAACGAAATAGTAAATAATCGTTTTCCTTTTTCTTTGTCTCCTGCCCCAACTGCTATAGAATATAAAGTCCCTCCACCAACCCCAATTAATAAAGCAATAGAAATAAAAATGGAGAAAACAGGAACAGCTATATTAACACTTGCCAAAGCAACTGAACCTACTCCATTCCCAACAAAAATTCCGTCAATAACAATATTAACAGACATAAGCATCATTCCGAAAATAGTTGGAAGGAAGTACTGGAAAAAGCTCTTTTTCACTGATTGTTTTCCCAATCTTTCTTCTACAATACTCACAACAATCCCCCCCCAAACCTTGACTAATATATCTATTCTAATTTTGTATTCGAAAAAAGTCTATTTTAAAATCTTTAAAAGTAATTATCGGATTTTCTCCCTCAAGTTTTTCTTTATACATTCCGGAGTAACTGTTCTGAGTTATTGTTGAGTCAAAAATAACGCATGGAATTTACTATACGTTAAAATATATAAAAAGTTTTATAGAAAGTTCATTCGACCTTAGCCTCTTTTAAAAAACCACTTTAACGATTCAATTCTTAACAGTAAGATTACTAAAAATAATTATAGAAAGTACTAAAACAAAAAGATGGATATTATTCTCTATGAAAAATGGTCACTTTCATAAATTTTTATTTTTTAATACGATCTCCTTAATGAAAAGAAATCAGGTAAAATAATAAAAACAGCTAATCCAGCTGCCACCCTGACTATTTCAAACAAATCTGTCCAACTGGTTGGAATACCTTTAAACATCATTAACATAAATAAGTAAATGAAACCAAGCTTCATGCTATTATTTTTAGTTCCTTCCAGGTTTTTCGATAGTTTTTCTCACATACTATTTCTGTAAATTCAATTCTTGATATCATGTAGTGGGAATGGTGTATACGATAATCATGCCAAAAATAAGAAATGCTAAAAAAAGCACTAGCTAACTCCCAGTTTTGTTATCTTTTCCACCTGCAGTTAAAAGCATGAGTGCTACTGCTCTATCTGTGAGTCGGCTAAAAATACACCATCTTCCTCCGCATATATTCATCTTTTGGAAAAGTTATTAAAAATGACCGGTTCATTTAAGATCTCTCCCAAAATAATTCATCTAGCGTTTTTCCAAGCTCTAGCTATTGCAATACATAAGTTTAAGCTTGGGATATTTTCCTTTCTCTATAAGTCCAATTGTCTGCCTTGTGGCATTTACCTTAAGCTGAGCCTGGGTTAAGACTTTCTCTACACGTACCTTGTTTACCATATTCCATCACCAAAGACAAATATAAATTACTTAATGTTATTTATATTTCACATTTTAAAGAGTTTTTATAGTCATGAAATTTTTAATAACTCTCTTTTTGCTACATTGCATAAATTCGGTGGATTCTTTTAATTTAAAATATAGAATAATAAAGTTTTAAACGTAGCGTTTTTCTCATAATTCTATCCCTTTAAAACATAAAATTTTATATTAAAAAGCAAGGTCAAATGTGATCCATCTGGCCTTGCTTCCTATTTTCTATTTTATTCTTCAATGATTATTTTGTTAACCTTCATATTTACCGGATTAGCCAATGTATCTCCTACTGGACATGTATCTTCAATAAAGGCTACAAACTCTTCCACCTTTTCCTTCGGTGCATCTGTTTTGATATGAATATTATAGCGAATTTCTGAATAACCCTTTCTTACATCAGCCTTATGCATAAAGCCGTCTGGATCTAAATCACCTTCCAGTTCCACCCAAAAGTCGCTGAATTCAATTTTAAATTTTCTAGCAAACACTCGTGCTACAATAGCTTGGCATGCTCCTAAAGCTCCGAGAACCATTTCTACAGGGTTCATTCCTGTGTCTGTTCCTCCGAGATTGTTTGGTTCATCTACTGTGATTTCAAAATTTCTTGATTTTACCTTAACTTGAACACCATCTTGCAAATGAGCAGTGGCTTTAAAGACAGTTTTAGGCATAATTTTTACCACCTTTTCTAATCTAAATTTACTAGGACAATCTTATTATAGCTCAAATTCTATCTAAAATACCATAGATATTTTGTGAAGTATTGAACAAATTATCTAAGAAAGAGTAAATTTGGCTAATCCAGGCAATTTAGTTGTAAGGATGCGTAAAACCGAAAAGTTATATAATGTCGATTCGACTGCTGGCTGACATTTTTATTTTCTTTATGTAAAAAAATAGAGCTCCCCGAGGTGGCGACCCCTGAAAGTTAGATTTATCACTCCAACTTTCGGGGGTCGGTACCCGATGGGAAACACTATTTTTTACATAATTTCTTTTTTAATTCATATCGGACAAGTTTATTTGCAGCATTTCGAGGCAGTTCTTGCACTTCAAATACTTGTTTTGGAAGTTTATAGGAAGCCAAATGGTTACTTAAAAAATTCATTAACTCACTTCCATCATAATGGGAATCTGTAATGATAAAAGCGACAGGTACTTCTCCCCATTTTTTATCTTCTTTTCCAGTAACACCCGCCTCGATAATACCAGGATAACGTAAAAGAGCACTTTCTACTTCTGAGGGGTAAATGTTTTCTCCCCCAGAAATAATTAGATCATTACGACGATCAACTACATAGAGATAGCCATCTTCATCTAAGTATCCCAAATCGCCTGTAGCTAACCAGCCATTTTGTATCGCTTTTTTTGTGGCTTCGGAATTATTATAATAACCCTTCGTAACCATTGGACCTTTTACGTATATTTCTCCAACTTTATCTTTATCAGGCTCATTAATTTTCACTTGGGCAGGAAATAGAGCTTTTCCGGCTGAACCAATTTTTTCTAGTGCATCCTCTGCGCTTAATGTAACGATTTGAGAAGCTGTTTCTGTCATCCCAAACGACTGAAAAACCGGTACCCCTTTTGTTTTAGCTCGCTCTAACAGTGGCTTTGGCGCTGGCCCTCCACCTAATAGCATACAGCGCAACGATGTAGGATAATTTTCTTCCCCCAACTCATCCAATAACTGCTGAAGCATAACCGTAACAACAGAAACCATCGTTACTCCTTCTTTCATAATCGCCTGATGAACTGCTATTTTATTAAACTTCTCCAATAGATAAACAGGCATGCCATAAATAACACTGCGAATTAATATAGATAAGCCACTGACATGAAATAAAGGTAATGCTGCCAACCATTTATCCTCAGGCCGTAGTCCTAAGTTAAGTGCACTACCGATAGCGCTCCACCAATGATTCCCATATGTATGAATGACTCCTTTAGGAAATCCTGTTGTTCCGGATGTATACATCATCGTAAACGGTTTATCTAGTTCCAGCTCTGTTACAAGCTCTATATCTGCTTGTTGATAATCTTCCACCTCTTTAAACGCTGCATTCTTCTCTACAAAAAGCTGAGTAGCAAGCTGAGAGAATTCCTGGGCATACAGTAAAAAGGATACTTCTGCATCTTTCAATTGATAAGTTAATTCATCTTTTGTTAAGCGACTGTTTAATAAAACAATAGTTACATCTAAATAGCTTAGGGCATGAATAGCAACCACCATTTCCAGCTTATTTATTGATAATATGGCAACATGGGATCCTCTTTTAACACCCCACGCCGTAAGTTTTCTTGCATAACGCTGACTTTCTTCTTTTAATTCTTGAAATGTAAGTTTTACATGATTTGCAAGCTCTACAGCGATTTGGTGAGGTGCTGTTTCCGCTTGCTTCGTTAACCAATGAGGAATAACTGTATTCATATAGACACTCCTTGTATATCTATTTATTTTTCGTTTTAGACGTTGTTTAAAAAGTCGGTTAAAATAACACTTTCAATTCTTTTATACGCCAGAATTGATAAGAATTTTGCTTGGAAGTAGACCGTAAGACTTTTAGAGCATATGCAACAAAATGACTTCAGCCTTTATTGGTATGTAAAACATAAAGCTTTTACGGTGTAAAATCAAACGTTGACCTTCCATTTTCATGTGTAAAAAACCTTTGCTTTTTAGATCAAGCAAAGGTTTTTTTAGAATGGGGTGTCCCTTGGATTATTCAAATATTCGGTTCAATTATGCCTCGACTTTGTTTGTTAGTTTGTTTCCGGCGTCTCCTTGTTGGCATAATTGCTCGCTCGGCGGGAACAGCATCGCTCAAACTTTGAAGTATAGGACTTTCTGGAACTCGTATGCAACAGGACAAGGAAAGCTACGTAGCACCGCACGCAGAAAAAGTGATTTTCTTTTTCAAGGACAGAGTATGCTTCGAAAGCAATACATCGCGGTTTTTCAAGGACAAAGAAAGCTAGCTTTGAGAGAAATACATCACATTTTTCATAGACGCTGTGCTCAGTCTACTTTTGTCCTTTACCCTTTTTCGCACTATAGGAAAGCATAAAATTTTAGGGTTTATCCCGCATGTAAGGTGCCGTACTTTCCTCAATTCTAAAATCTATTATGCATTGTGAACATAAAAGAAAAACGGCACCTAAATGCCCGATTGGTTCAAGGGCCTTTAGGTCATACCCTTGTGGTACAACATTCCGTGTAAAAAGCATTCCACGGAATGAAGTTTCACTTTATCCCGCATGTAAGGTGCCGTAAGTTTCCCACTTCAAGACCTGAGTTCGTGCAAGGGATCAAAGTGGAAAAAAACGGCACCTAAATGCCCGATTGGTTCAACTAACATTCCGTGTAAAAAGCATTCCACGGAATGAAGTTTCACTTTATCGTATTAGAAAAACAATAGCTTTCGCCATAAAGACTTGGCGACAAGCCAAGTCTTTCTAAAACAACGATTTTAAGGGAAACGTGGGAATTTTTTAAAGTTTGGACTTCTTTTTTCTTTAAAAGCATCTCTTCCTTCTTTTGCCTCATCCGTTGTATAGTAAAGAAGCGTTGCATCTCCACCCATTTGTTGTAAGCCTGCTAAGCCATCTGTATCTGCATTGAAAGACGCTTTTAAGAAACGCAAAGCTGTTGGTGATTTTTCTAAAATCTCTTTACACCATTGTATCGTTTCTTCCTCCAGTTTTTCTAAAGGAACTACTGTATTTACTAACCCCATCTCATAAGCTTCTTGAGCATTATATTGACGGCATAAATACCAAATCTCACGAGCTCGCTTATGACCTACCATTCTTGCAAGTAGCCCTGCTCCATACCCAGCGTCAAAGCTTCCGACCTTTGGACCTGTTTGACCAAAAATAGCATTGTCTGCTGCGATAGTTAAATCACAAACAACGTGAAGAACATGTCCTCCTCCAATTGCATAACCAGATACCATTGCAATAACCGGCTTTGGTATCGTACGAATTAAGCGTTGTAGGTCTAAGACATTTAATCTTGGAATCTGATCATCACCTACATAGCCGCCGTGACCACGAACCGTTTGGTCACCCCCCGAACAAAATGCTTTATCACCGGCACCGGCTAAAACGATAACCCCAATTTCCGAATCATCTCGGGCATCTGCAAATGCATCAATCATTTCATTTACCGTTAATGGGGTAAATGCATTTCGTTTATGTGGGCGATTCATCGTCACTTTTGCAATTCCTTCATATTTCTCATAAATAATTTCTTGATAATCTCTTACTTTTTCCCATTGTACCGACATGTTTTCTTCCTCCTTTAAACAATATGTAAAACACGAAACATGAAAATGTTATGGTGTAGGATATTCTTCTTTTAAATATCCAGTTACTATTCTATCAAAAATATCCGGTTTCTCCACGTGAATTGCATGTCCTGCTTCAGGAACAATGACCATACGGGAATTTGGAAGCAACTGTTGCATTTCGGACATGAGTTGACAATACTTCTGATCCAATGCACCAGCCATTAATAATACCGGACGAGGAAACTGCTCCAACGATTGCCAAAAAGATGGTTGTACTCCCGTTCCCATATACCGTAATGAATTTGCTAAGCCTTCCTCTGTTTGATTCAGACGTTCGTTACGTACTCGATCTTGAATCACAGTTGGCAGTTCCTGTTGTGTAGCAAATAACCGAATATTTTCCCAATATAACACAAACCAGGAAAGTCCATTATCTTCCAGTTTTGTAGCAAGTGTATCATCAGATCGCTTGCGCTGCATACGTTCATCTAAATCTGCTAACCCAGGTGAAGTGCTTTCTAATAGTAATGCTTCTACCATTTCCGGATAATTCATTGCAAAGGCAATCGCAGTTCTTCCTCCCATGGAATAGCCTAATAACCGAACTTTATCCAAGTTTAAATGATTAAACAAGAGGACCAAGTCTTGGCAGCAAGCCTCCATTGTCTTATTTTTAGCTCTTGTTTGTCCATGTCCGGGCAAATCGATTGTAATGATGCTGCCACGCTTTCTCCATTCGGGTAAAAATGCTTCCCATGTTCTGCTGCTTCCCGTAAATCCATGCAACAAAACTAACGGTTTTCCTTCCCCATGAATTTCATACCAATATTGAGAGTCGTTCATTGTAAAAAACATAATTAACGACTCTCCCTTAAAATTTCCTGTTCAATCATTTGCCATTTTTTCTGATGCCAAATCACATTTGTTTTTCGATCTGTTTTCACTTCAATAAATGTCAATCCTTTACGGTTATAACTATTTAACAATTCTTGTTTGACCTCATCTTCCGTGTTTGCTAGAGAATAATATCCTCCGTACATACTGACCACATGCTGAAAATCAATATTTAAAGGCGTACCAAATAAGGCCTCAAAATGCTTAGAATCATTTGCTTGCGATAAAAAGGAAAAAATTCCGCCACCATTATTATTAATCAATAAAATTGTTAATGATAGTTGGTAATGCATGGCTGCATGTAAACCATTCATATCATGGAAAAAGGATAAATCTCCTAAAACAAGGGTTACTCTGCCTCCTTCAGCAGCAGCTCCTATACCGCTCGAGACTACCCCATCGATCCCATTTGCTCCACGGTTAGCCAGAACTTCAATTTGCTTTTTTGTACTTAAAAAGAACGTATCTAAGTCACGAACTGCCATACTATTTCCAATAAAAATAGTACTCCTGCTAGGAACAGCAGCTAATAAGGCACGAATTACTTCTCCTTCCATGATTTCATTACTCGTTTTCTTATATAAATACTTTCTCGCTATGGTATTATATTGCTGCCATCGCTTCAACCATTCTTCATCCAGTTCATTAACGATAGAAATGGTCGAAAGTGCTTTACAGCAAGCTGTTGCATCTGCAAATAGGAACTCCGTTTTGTTTCCTGTAGGTTCACGAAAGCCTTGATTACTTTCAATCACAATTTGTAACGTATCTGGATACTGTTTCACATAAAATAAATATGCTTTTGATACAGGCATAGCCCCAATTCGGATAATAAAGTCCGGTTTTAATTGATTTCGAATCGTTTCATTCCGTAAGAATGCATCGTATCCTTCGATAATTAGATCTGAAATATGCTCTCCCGAACGGACTTGCGATAAAGGATCAGCTAAAATAGGAATTCCCCATTTATGTGCAAGCTTTACCACAGCTTTTGGTAAGGTCAAGTCAGGCTGTGGACCGCAAACAATTAATCCCTTTTGCTTGTTTGTTAATTTTTTTATAATTTGATCCATCTGCTCGCCCGACAATTGTTTTTTTCCTTCATAAGCTGAGAGCGAAGAACTTGTGTTATCACGAGACCATAAATCAGGTAACTGAAAATCTACCATTAATGGCTCGCGGAAGGGGAAATTCAAGTGAACTGCACCAGGATTTCCTTCCTTCGCTAGCCAAAAAGCGTTGGCAGCTTTATTTCTTGCGTACTGAAGTATGGACAAGTCCCCTTCTGGAAGTGCCATTTCATGAAACCATTTCACATAATTTCCATATAATTTAATCTGGTCAATTGCTTGTGGTGCACCAACATCTCGTAATTCATGAGGGCGATCAGCTGTTAAAACGATTAAAGGCACTCTGCTATAATGAGCTTCTACAATAGCTGGAAAATAGTTGGCAGCAGCTGTCCCGGATGTACAAACTAACGCAACTGGTCGTTTGGTTTTTTTAGCAAGACCAAGTGCAAAAAATGCTGCTGATCGTTCATCAATAATAATCCATTCTTTAATCTTACTATGTTCTGCAAAAGTCATGGCTAATGGTGTCGATCTTGATCCTGGAGAGATGACTGTATCGGTTAATCCATTTGCTGCTAATTCATCGACAAAGCTAGTCGTATAACGTGTCAACGCTTCTGTATGTTTCATGCTTGTCCTCCTAATACTGAAAGCATTGGTAAAAACTTGATACGTGTTTCTTCATATTCTGCTTCCGGATCTGAGTCTCTTACCACACCACAGCCTGCAAATAGAGAGGCTTCATCCTGTTGAATTAAAGCCGAACGAATAGCAACGGCAAACTCACCATTCGCATTGTTGTCTAGCCAGCCAATTGGAGCCCCATACCAACCCCTGTCTAATATTTCATAATCACGGATAAATTTTAATGATAGATCACGAGGGGTTCCACCAAGCGCTGGGGTTGGATGTAATTCTTTAACGACAGTAAAAATACTGTGCCCATCTAATAATGTACCGGTTACCGGAGTATACAAATGTTGTAAATTTCTTAACGGATAAACAACCGGTACTTCTGGAACATGTATATTTGTACAATATTTTTTTAACCCTTGCTTAATCATTTGCACAACAAATTCATGCTCTTCTCTATTCTTTTCATCATGTAACAGCTTGTCAGCTATTTTATCATCTTCGGCTTTAGAAGTGCCTCTTGGCGCCGTTCCAGCTAAACAAGTTGATAAAAGATGGTTTTTTTCTACTTTAACAAGTCGTTCTGGTGTAGCTCCCACAAAGCAGCTTTCATTTTGCTCAAAGGCAAAAATATAACTATTAGGCTGTGCTTCTAATAAATCTTTTAATAAATTAGCTATATTTGCATCTTGATTTAACTTCAAACGCATTTCTCTAGCAAGTACAATCTTCTTAAGTGGTTTGACTTTAATTTCTTCCTTTGCTTTTTGTACTGTTTTCTTCCATTGGTTCGGGGCAATGACGCGTTTATTAAGTACTTGCAATTGTTGACTAGGTAATTGTTCATGGTTAAACAGCGCTTTTTCCGTGCGATAAAGCTCTTTTATCAGCTGTTCTGCATGATCGCCCCGATGAACTGGTATATTTATCGTAAAGTAATAATCATCTTCGTTTTTTGTTAACATATATTCAGGAACAGTAAAATGGATTGCCGGAAAATCTGACCATAAGCTTGTCTGCTGCTTTTCCGGATCAAAGTCCATTCCCCCAAGACATACTAAACCTGTACCAGGAGCATGAAATGGATTGGAAATAATAGTATTCTTTAGTAATTGTTTCCACGTAGACTCTGTATAATAAAAACGATCTTCATTTGCAATAATTTCAAAAGCGTTACCAACCCCAACTATTGCAAAATCATCCTTTGTACTCGTCCAAAAAATCCGGTCTTTTTGCAAGTGAGCTGCCGCTTCAAAAAAAAGAACCGGATGTTTAGCTTCTATTTTTTTTGTGATACTAACAATCTGAGAATTTTTCTGCTTCGGAATATGACGAATCGCATCCTGTAAAATCTCCTCTACTTGTCTATCCTGTACTTCAATCATGTATATTAACCTCCGTTAAACTAACAGTGACAAACTCCCTTATTATTTTATTCCCTTTTCAGCTGATTCTCAAGAAAATCAATCTTTGAACGTTGACACCCCCTAGCAAATTCCATATCATTGAGATGATATTAATTATTAAGTAAAATTTTATTTAAGAAAAAGAGTAGTTAAAGGTTAAGGTTGCACCGTTCATGAAAAACCACAATATGTTCTTAACAAGGTTTTGTGGTCCTTGAAATCTATAATAGTGAATATACTTCATGTGGAGGACTAGGATGGGGTGGGCCGTTTAAAGTACACTCAGATAACCTTCAAACCTTTGACAAGTAGTAACTTAGCCAGTTCTTGCTTATACGTTTGAGATTAAAGATTTCACTTCCTAAAATCTATATTTAATTTAAGACCATTTACAGACAGTATAATGAATCTTTTTTTATGCCTTTACTAGAGGTAGAATATTATTTCGTATTAATCCGGGAGAAATTAACAGGGGGGAACATATTATGCACTCATCAAATAAAGTAAATATTAGAGCAAAATTGAATGAAAAAGATGGACTGCAAATTTGGTGGCGATTATTACGTCCTCATACATTGACAGCTTCATTTGTGCCTGTTTTTGTTGGATCTATGCTTGCATTTCGAGAAGACCATATTGATATACTTCTATTCATCACGATGCTAGTTGCCTCCATGCTCATTCAAGCTGCTACGAATATGTTTAACGAATACTATGATTATGTTAAAGGACTGGATAATGAGCATTCTGTTGGGATTGGCGGAACGATCGTGCGGGATGGAATAAAGCCTAAGACAGTTCTAAATTTAGCGTTAAGCTTTTTTGGTATTGCTATTTTACTTGGTGTCTATATAAGTGCAGAATCAAGTTGGTGGATTGCCGTAATTGGTCTAGTATGCATGATTTTCGGTTATTTATATACAGGTGGACCTGTCCCGATTGCTTACACTCCATTGGGAGAACTATTCTCAGGCTTTTTAATGGGTACTGTCATTATTGGCATTAGCTATTTTATTCAAGCTAAAACAGTTACTACAGAAGTTATTTTAGCTTCCATTCCAATTGCATTATTTATTGGTGCCATTCTGCTTTCCAATAATATTCGGGATCTGGAGAATGACAAAAAGAATGGTCGTAAAACACTAGCAATTTTATTAGGTAGAAAAAGGGCAATCGGCTTTTTAGCTCTCATGTTTATAACTGCTTTCATCGCAACAGCACTACTCATCATGACAAATATTTTTCCGGTATGGTCTCTAATTACGTTTATTGGGGCTGTAAAAGCTGTCGATGTTATTCATAAATTCAAGGGCAAAACGCAGCCAATTGAAATGATGCCAGCTATGGCGGCGACTGGAAAAACAAACTCTATTTATGGAATTTTGCTTGGCATTTCGTTATTTATAAGTATGGTAATTAATTAGGAGTTGACAAAAAAATGTCCTATTCCAATACATTAATGGAATCACTTGGTATAGAAGCAGTATTAATGACCAAGGATAAAGTTGTTATGACCATGCCTGTTGATGAGAGAACGCGGCAACCATTCGGCTATTTGCATGGAGGAGCCTCCGTAGCATTAGCTGAAACAGCAGCAAGTATGGGAGCTGCTTTGCACGTTGACATGAGCACTCACAATGTTTTTGGTATTGAAATTAATGCCAATCATGTTCATAGTTTAAAAGACGGTACGGTTACAGCTATTGCTATCCCATTGCATACAGGTCGTACGACAATGGTTTGGGAGATTAAGATTACCGATGAACAAGAGCAACTAATTTGTGTTTCACGATGTACCATTGGAATTGTCCCTAAGCGTACGAGTTAAAAACTGCGATGTGTCGCTGACGATGCTTTGCTTGTCTTTGAAAAAGAATTTCTTCTGCGTGCGTTGTATTACTGGCGAAGCTTTCCTTGTCCAGTCTATCTGAATCAATCGGGATTAGGGAGCCGTCTCTCACCATTTCGTCTTTGAGGGAAGAAACTCGAATCCTTACTCAGGGATAATACTGCATGAAATTAACTCCAATGCTATAATTCCATCATTCTAATTGGCGATAGAAATTCAATGTGAGATGGTTATCGGACTTCTTCTTTAAAAAGGAATAATGCTGTAGTTTACAAGAAGAGTTAGTAAATGAAAACATATCTTAGTCAAGATAAACTATTAGCGTTTAAAGATCGGTTACTCCAAATGAAAAAGGAAACAGAGGATGCACTAGAAGCTAACACAAATTCGGAACCAAATGAAAATCTACAAAAGTTCGCTAATTGCAGCAATCATCCAGCCGATATGGACCTGAACAGTTTGAACAGCAAAAAAAGCTGGTTTTTCGCCAACAGCTGAAAGAACAGCTCCAAGAGATTGACGACGCTTTAACAAAAATGGAAAATGGGACTTTTGGGTTAAGTGAAAAATCAGGGAAACCAATCCCTTTGGTACGACTAGAAGCCCAACCGACAGCTCGGAATTTAGTAGGAGAAGAATAATATTCCTTGAATCACCTTAATGAGTAATTAGAAAAACTTGCTTGTCGCCAAGTCTTTATGGTGAAAGCATCGTCTTTCTTATACGATAAAAGGAAGCAGGAGCTCACTTTATTGATGAGCTCCTGCTTTCTATGAACATAAAACGTTAGAGACTATGAGACAAGCTTTACTTGTTGTTTTTCTATCCAACCATGTAATTTAATAAATAGTGGGACAAATAACAAACCAACAATAATACCCTTGATTATATTAAACGGAAGGATTCCACCATAAACCGTTACCCATTTAATGGCTGTACTTGACATATCCTCCCACCCCATAAACCATGCATATGCCGGTAAAAAGACAAAATAGTTTAATACACTCATTCCTACAGCCATAATAATTGTCCCGGTTACTAATCCAGAAACGATGCTTTTAACACCTTTAAATTTATGGTATAAAACTGAAACCGGGATCACGAACAGAATCCCAGCTACAAAATTAGCTAACACCCCGATAGGATCAGCAGCCCCTGAAACAGTTAAATACAAAATATTTTTAATTGCCACTACAAGCACACCAGCTAAAGGTGAAAAAATTAATGAGGCCATTAATGCTGGCACATCGCTAAAATCTATTTTTAAATATGCCGGTAATAGCGGTAGTGGAAAATTTAAAAAAAATAATAATAACGAAATTGTCCCTAATAAAGCTAACAAAATTATTTTCATAAGCTTCGTTGATTGCCTATTTAACGTATGCATTTCTATTTCTCCCTTCATCATTGTATCGATTCCAATCTCGTGATGAAGGATTAGAGCCTTTCTACTTCCCTCTTATCAAAAAACCCTAAAGCACCTAATCGGGGCTTTAGGGTTACCTTAATTAAACATAGGAAAAAGGAAGGCACTTTCATGTACCTGTATTTCGGCTCGACATCTTCTCCCATCCAGACTGTAACTGTCGGTTCTGGACTTGCACCAGATCAGCCGCAAAATCAATTGCGGGTCACGGACTTAAAGCAAGATACGCTTCTTACCGTCGGTCGGGAATTTCACCCTGCCCCGAAGATGGAATCGATATACTATTGTTACTGATATTTTACATGAGGTTTTTTAATTTAGCAAGTTAAAAAGCTTATATCACTTTTAAAATTATTTACTTCTATAGATTAGGTTTATTTTTTAAGACTTGCTTATAGAGGTTTTTCAAAAAGTACGTCGAAAATACACTTTGAATTTCTTCGTACATTAGAACGGATAAAGTGAAACTTCATTCCCGTGGACGCTTTTTACACGGAATGTTAGTACCACAAGGGTATGACCTAAAGGCCCTTGAACCAATCGGGCATTTAGGTGCCGTTTTCTCCCACTTATACCCTTTTGTACCAACTCAAGCTCTTGAAGTGGGAGTCTTACGGGCACCTTACATGCGGGATAAACCCTAAAATTTTATACTATCCTATAGGATAGTAACAACGAGGCTGTCGCCAATAGTTTTATCCTTTTTGAGACAACCTCGTTTTCAATTGTCATTCTGCTACGTTAATAAATAGTTTACCTTTTGCTTGTTTTCTCGCTTTATTGCCATATTCATCTTCTACTTTAACTTCAATAACTGCTCCCTCAGCAATAATGCTACTAATCGCTGTCCAGTATCCGACATAATGTCCTTCTTCTGTTTCCATCATTGGAAGCTCTGTTGTATTCATCGCTGAATTTGTTAACGGCATATGAATGACATAATTTGCTTTAAGACCCGGTTCACTATCAAACTCGATTTTCACTGACTCTCCTGCTTTCAGTGTAATATTCTTACTAGGAGTTAAGTTGATGATTTCTGGATCAGTAAAATCAACATCTACAGTTATTTTTTTTGTTGTTTTATTACCAGCTAAATCATGAGCAACAACCTTAATATTATTTTTACCATTGTCTAATAAAATTCGTTTGGAATATTTTCCATTCTCCACTTTTGCTTTTTTACCGTTTACTTTTACTACGTCAAGGTTATCGTCTGATACTGTTCCTTCTACGGTTAATGTTTCACGATTCAATTTTTCATTTTCCCTCGGTGTATCAATGGTTAACTCTGGTTTCCTTATATCCAATGTTATATTGATAGGTTCTGATTCCCCCGTCGAAGTTTCGTCTAGTAACGACACGGCCGTTAACTCATTTTCACCCTCTGATAATTCAATAGGAATGGCAAATGAACCATCATCGCTAATATCAGCTGTTCCAACCTCTTCACCATTGTTCACTAGCTGTACTTTCGTTGTTGGTGAAGCAGTTCCTTCTATAGTTACCTCTTTTTTGTTTGTAATCGTTCGATCAGCAGGTGAGGTAATAACCGGTTTCTCAACCTCATAATTTACGTGAGCTCGAATCATATAGTTTCCTTCTGAAGCAGGTGATTTCGACCAAGCTCCTCCTACTAACTGGTAACTGCGATTAGCGTTCGGGCTGCTTTCATCTGCCGCTAATCCCGGTGCTCCAGTATTTGGTGCGGTTTGAACATATACAACGTAGAACTCTTCCTCGACTACAATGCTGTGCTCTTTTAAGTCCACAACCGTCCATTCATTTTGATCGCGAATAGCCTCAGCATCAACCGGGCCAGCTAACTTGTTTCCAGGGGTACCATCAGGACCTGTGGCATCCCAAATCTCTACTTGAAATGCTGTACCACCTGGGGAAGGAAATTCTTTGTTCCAGAATTTAAAGACAGCAGCGTCAACCACTCCCGTTTCTTTTCCTTCTGGCAACGTCATCTTTACTCCCCAGCCGTTTCCTGCATCATAGAAAGCACGGGCATTTTCTGCTGTGCCATCATCATAGGCGATCTCCCCGCCTGGAACTGTATAAAATGGCTTTAACTCTATATCTTTTGTCACACCACCATCTTTTAATGATACTTCCACCTCTGTGGTATGGTAGCCACTAGCTAATATTTTTAAGGTGTAGGACCCGCGATATGCAGTTAATGAATAATTACCTTCCTCGTCAGTAGTTACTGGATTAATATTAGCATCTTCTACTAAAAGCAGTGTAGCATTAGCTATTGTCTCACCTGTTTGTTTATCTTTTACGGTTCCATTTACAGTATATTTGTCCATCTCTTGCAGCGTAAAATTAGCTTCTATTGTTTCATCAGCAGTAATCGTTACAGCCTGTTCAGCAGATTCAAATCCATATGCTTCTGCTTTTACAGTAAAATCTCCAGCTGCATGTAATAGTGAATAATTACCGGTTGCGGGGTCTGTAGTTACGGAACGCCCGCTTTCTAACACACTTACTTGTGCTTTCATTGGTAATAATGTTGGCTTGATCAAGTCTTTATCGGATACTGGCTTTTTCTTTGCCTTTTGTGGTTTAATTTTGGTTGGATCCACTTTTTCTTTTGCAGCAGTTTTTTTAGCTTTTTGTTTTGTAACTTTCTTATCTTTCTTTTCTGCATCTAAACTACTATCTAAGCCTTTCTTTGTTAACGAAACACTACCGGAATTAGATGTATCGGATAAAGCGACATTATCTATATACCAACCATCTCTTGTAACACTGCCATCGGTGTCTAAATTAAAACCAATATAAATACGTTGTCCACTATAGTCAGATAAATCTACTTCTGCGTTTTCCCATCCATCTGTTACGTTATTTACCCGCAATAGTGGTGTCCACTCCTCTTGGTCTGTAGAAACAAATACATGACCGTAATCGTAGTTTCTTTCTAAATTATGCCATTGATTAAATTGTAAATACGCTTCTCCTTCTTCTGGAAGATCAATTGGCGGCATAACAAGGGTTGTATTTGCACTGTTCGCATACGTACCTGCTAGATTGGTCGCATAAACATTTTCACCAGAAGCTGCACCTTCAGGACCAGAAGTAGGTACTCCACGCTCCCAACTATTATGTTCGCCAAAGACTGTCCAACCTACTGATGGAGACTCAAAATCATCTTCATATCCAATAGTAATACCTGGTAGCAATCTAACTTCATACGTATCGCTAGTAACCTCATTATTACCAAAATCATTAATAAGCCAGCTATACATTAGGGAGTCCCCGGTGAGTTGCTCACCAGGGACTGTAGCTTGGTAGATACCTTCTTTATAATTTCCGGAAATCCGTTCAGCTTCCATTGCTTGCTCTTCTCCATCTTTATTCAGATACTTTAATTTAACTGTATTTACACTAATATTATCTGTAACTTTAATCGTTAAGGGAAGATCCATTCCAACATAAGATTCGGTAATTGTCTCATGTTCAAATACAGGTGCTTCGGTATCCTCTCCTTCTTTTGTCACTTGTCCTTCTATTTTACCTAAACCAGAAACAAGGGACGATACTAAATCATAAGCATTAACTAACCCATGGCCATATCCATTATTTGGAGATTCTGCAAATTCATCATCAGTACGTGGAATAGCCGTAGACATAATAAGTTCTTCCATTTCATCAACGGTTAAGTTTGCATTTGCCTGTTTTAATAGTGCAGCTACTCCTGATAACGCAGGACTTGCCATCGATGTTCCATTCCATCCACCCTCATAACCATTCCCCGGTACACTTGAACGAATATTTACGCCAGGTGCTGATACATCTGGCTTGATCTCATCATAAGGGGATGGTCCTTGTAGGGAGAAGCTTGCTAATAAATCATTTACATCTGTTGCACCAATAGCAAATGATTCAGGATAATTTGCCGGTACTGCTACCGATCCAGGTCCACCCGGATTAAAAAGCGTCGTATTTCCTGCTGCAAATGCCGGGAAAATACCAGCAGCTCTCCAAGCGGTTACAACATCACGATACCACTCATCAAGGCCTTTTCCACCTCCCCAAGAGTTGTTAACAATATCTGGTGCCATGGCTGAGTCACCATTTGGTGCAAGCATCCATTCAGCTGCTGCCAACAGCCAATTATCATAACCGGAACCAGCTGCATTCAATCCTTTAGCTGCAATCCATTTTGCTCCAGGGGCTACTCCAATTTGATTTGAACCGTCTGGCTCACTACCGACCATTGTCCCTGTAACATGGGTACCGTGAGAATGATCATCATAAGCTTCTTCCGCACCAGCTGTAGCGTCAAAAAAGCTATAAGAATGATCTACATCCCCTGTATTTGCATTGTAGCCGCGATATTTTTCCTTTAATGCAGGGTGGTTCCACTCTACACCTGAGTCAATACTAGCAACAACAATCCCAGTTCCATCAATGCCCATATTCCAAACCGCAGGAGCTCCAACTCGTTCTATATTCCATTCCACATTCGTTGCTTTAGATTTAATTTTTTTTGCTTTTTTATCAACGGTAACATCAAATAGCTTCCGTTCTTCATTTGGTAAAATCTTCTCCACTTCCGGGAAGCCAGCGATCTTTTTGGCAATTTCTTTTGTAGCTGTTACAGACATCCCGTTTACAATATGGAACGATCGGAAATCATCTACATTTCCCTTCTTCTTTTGACTAGTTACAAAATCTTTTACATTTATTTGAGATTCTAAGGCCATGGTTTTTAATTCAGAGATTACTGCTGAACGCTGTGAATATTCTATCTTTTGTGCAGATAAGTTTGCCTTCTCAGCTTTTTTCTTCGCCTCTTTTGCCACCTTCATCACATCTGCCTTTTCCTTAAATTTCACAAGAAAGGTGACTTTGTCATCGTCTTTAAACTGTTTTGTTAATTCGCTACTTATTTTCTCTTTAGTAACTTGTTTGGAATCGCTTACAGACTGGTGCAACTTATTAGAGGTTTCGGCACTAGAGATTCCAGGTGCTATTAAAGAAAAAGTCATTAGGAACGTTGCGGCAAGACAAACTACTTTCGACTGTCGCTTTCGCATAGCTTTCAAAACTATTCCTCCCCTCATTTTTTAAAGCCTACTACAACACAACCGAAGAGCTATTATAATCCTCCCTCTATATACCTCCCTTCAATTTTGAAATTAGCTCCTCTTTTTTGGTATCTCGTTATGTCTAACTCTGTTGTTAGGGTAAGTATAAAGGATCAAAACAACTAATTAGTGTCGAAGCGAGTCGAATAATATCTCATTTTTCTAAATTGATTAAATAGTCTCATTTTTTACAATATATTTCATGTGCCTTTGTTAATAAAAAGGTTCCCTTATTCAAATAAAAAATAGCCGATTTTCCTTTTAAATTCAGAAAATTGGCTATTTCAAACGACTTTTATTTATATATTATATTAAAAATATGTGGTTAAAAATGAAGAATTTATACCATTAATTGAACGCTATGCCTTTAAATTTTTTCATTAATTAGGAAAAATAAGCCTTTTTACCCTTACAATTCAATTATTAATCAAGATAGAAGTACTTATTCTCCCCACACGCAAATATATATACCTATACTGTTTTATTAATTAAAGTATACTTTAATCATCCAAAGGGTTTAAGCTTTCCTCTCCCATTAACGATGCAATCATCGAAACTAATAATTCAATTTCTTCTTCCATATCTTTGATGCTCACTGTTTCTACCGGTGAGTGCATATATCTTAAAGGAAGAGAAACAAGCGCTATCGGAACACCTTTACCTGTTAACCTCATTTTATCTGCATCTGTTCCGGTATTGCGTGGTGTAAGTTCATATTGTACGTTCATATTTAATTGGACTGCTGTTTTTTCTAACAGCTGATTTATTTTGCGATTAATCGGTGCACCTTTAGCTAATACAGGGCCTTGTTCCAGATGAATATCACCATATTTATTTGTATTAACTCCAGGATAATCCGTTGCAAATGTTACATCACAAGCTATTGCCATGTCTGGTTTAATTCCTGCCGCAGCAAAATATGCTCCCCCCATATTCGTTTCTTCATTTACTGTACTAGCTGCATATACTCCTACCAGACATCCTGTTTCTTTTAACCGCCTTAAAACTTCTGCTACAATGAAAGCACCAGTACGATTATCGAGTCCACGACCAGCAATATAACGATCTGATAAAATTTCTGGTTCTGTTTTGTAAACGACTAGATCACCGATTTGCACTTGCTCCTCAGCTTCTTTTTTTGTTTTAAACCCGCAATCAATAAATAAATCTTCTAATCCAAAATCATTTTTCAATCCCCCATGATGCTGTGCATTAACACCAATCACACCTGTTATTCTTTTCTTTCCTAATACTGTTACTTTCATACCGACAGCAGCCTTTGGGTTAATGCCTCCCATTTTATCAAAATGCAAAAAGCCATTGTCGTCGATCCGATTGATAACAAGAGCAATTTCATCACAGTGTCCTGCCAGTAACACTTTAAATGATGCCCCAGGGTTTAACACACCGATTACGTTTCCGGCATGATCCGTTCTAATTTCATCGGCAAAATTTTTAACATAGTTCATCCACTTTTTTTGAATTTCAACTTCACCACTGGATGGAGATGGAGTTGTTAATAATTCTAATAAAAAATCCTGATTTGCTAGTTCCATACAAAACCCTCCTATATGTATCTATGTTTATCTTAGCAAAAAAATAATTTACAAGCACATTTGTTTACCTTTTTTTTAAGTATCGATACACTGTAACATATGTTCTCTTTTCGCTTTGAACGGATCAAGCATTTACGTAGGAATTTTCCACTTAGACTGGATCCCTTTGGAAATAAGGACATTAGATACAAAATAAATCTACTTTAAATAAACAGTATTACAATCAGTAAAAAGGAGTGTATACATATGAAGCTTAACGACTGGTTTGAAAAAGGCATGCAACCCGATATGTATATTGAATCTATGCAAAATCACAAAGAAAATTTACTTACTATTTACGATAACTTCATCTTGCCAAATGATCAGGCATTTTTTGAAAAAGTGAGACAAAAAGAGTTGCGGGTTATTATGCTTACCGAGGATTGGTGTGGCGATGCCATGTTGAACATTCCTATATTATTAAAATTAGCTGAAGCTGCAGAAATGGATGTTCGCATGTTGCTTCGAGATCAAAACCTGAAATTAATGGACCAATACTTAACCAATGGTAAATCCAGATCGATCCCCATCTTTATTTTTATTCATAAAAACGGAAATGAGGTTGCCAAATGGGGACCACGTGCAGATAAAATACAAGCATTTGTCGATAAGGCTAATGCAAAACTACCTGATAAAGAAGCAAAAGATTACCAAGAAAAATTCAAAGAAATGATTTATTTTATGACTCAAACATTTATAAATAATCAATCATTTTGGGATGAAGTTTATCAAAGCTTAAAGCAGTCATTACAACATACAATCCAATAATTTTCATTGCTCCTCTACCCCGTTAAGACGGTTATAATTGGATTACCCTGTCTATACTAGGTACAGTGAAATGTTAATGAATAAAAGAGATAAACAGCACATAAATGGGATAGGTGAGTACGATGAGCTTTCGCTTAATCAAACAAATTTATTTTAAGTTGCCGATCTTACTTAAAGTATTGATGGTTATACTTTTATTTATGTTTCTTTTTGGCTTTCTTATTCACCTTGTGGAACCAGATCAGTTTCCCAGCATTTTTGATGGTATTTGGTGGGCTTTTATTACTGGAGCAACGGTCGGTTACGGCGATTTAGTACCTTCGACGCCTGCCGGAAAAATCGTTGCAATTTGTTTAGTTTTAACAGGAGGAGGCCTGATTGCTTATTACATTACATCCCTAGCAGCTTTAACTTTCCATCAAGAACAAGAAATGGAAGCTGGAAAAATAGCATTTAAAGGATATAACCATCTTGTCATTATCGGCTGGAATGAGCGTAGCAGGCAATTGATTAAGATAATTTCTAAATCAAGTCCACAAATTCAAATGGTTCTAATTGATACAACACTGCAGCATGTACCCTTTTCTGATTATCCGGTACACTTTATCAAAGGTGACCCAACAGAAGATCGAATCTTGCAAAGGGCTAATGTTAAGCTTGCAGATCGAGTATTAATTACAGCAGATATTACACGAAGCGAACGCACTTCAGATAACATGTCCATTCTTACAGTAGTAGCTATCCGTGGCAATAATCCTTCTATTCCAATTATTGTAGAAATCATGTCTTCTGCTCAAATTGCCAATGCAAAACGGGCTGGAGCAACGACTATTTTACGATCCAACGATTTCACCAGCACCTTATTCTATCATGAACTTATTCGCCAACCAAATGCACGGCCGTTTGAAGATATCTTCCATTTATTATCGACACAGCAATTTCATCATTCGGTTTTAAATGCTGATATGGAAAAAATGAATTTCGATGAGGTAGCATCTTTACTAAGAAACAAGCAACAAATCTTAATTGGATTTATTCGTAATAACCAATACCATATGAATCCATCTGTAAAATCTCAAATGCAAAACGGAGATTTACTAATTAGTTTCATTCCTTGGAAGAAGTAATGCTTCAACTTTATTTAAACATTCCTTTCCCATCATTACATATTGATCAGGGATGGCTGTATCTGGATCAGTTGGACTCTGAAATTGATTTACCAATCCTTGAATAGCCCCGTTTCCGCTATCTTTATCATTTGCACGTTGATATTGATGTCCCAGTAAAAAAGGTTGCTGCAAACGCACAGTTACTCCCGGAGAGTCCAAGGATCCTGCTACTGTCTCAAATGGAATTCGTAAAAAAAAGTATGTGCCTCGGTCATCTAATTTAATATCAAAATATCCGTGGTCATATTCCCAATTTGAACCAATCACAAACCCTTGAGGTTTTAACTTCTTTTCTAATTCATATAATAGATAGGTTCGATCTGCTAATTTTGACTCTAAAGGAATCATTTTGCCATCTCCTTTCATTCTTGGTGATTCTGATTTTAAATAAATTATCTTTCTTATGTTTTGCTACATGCTGATTAATATGCTAAAATGTTTTATTGTGTAAAATGAAACGAATTAAAGAAATAGGAGTTGTTCAGCATGACAATTAAATATGAAATTGGACAAGTTTTAGAGGGGAAAGTAACCGGAATTCAACCATATGGTGCTTTTGTAGCATTGGATGATGAAATACAAGGACTTGTACATATTTCTGAAGTAACTCACGGATATGTTAAAGATATTAATGATTATCTATCCGTTGGCGATGAGGTGAAGGTAAAAGTTCTACAAGTGGATGAAGAAAATAATAAAGTTTCATTATCCATTCGTGCTACAGAAGAAGCCCCACAAGTAAAACCAAAGCAACCTAAGCAAAAACAAGAAGAGTCACAAACAGCTGGATTTAATACATTAAAAGACAAGCTAGAAGAATGGATGAAACAATCCGATTATAAAAAGTAAAAATAAGGCAAACTCGTTATGATGAGTTTGCCTTATTTTTTTAGCGATCTGCACTTCTTGGATCGCGCTGGTCGGCAAATGCTTCATCTGTTTTAAACAATACCGGTATCATGACCAGCCCGCTTATTCCTACCAATGTATAAATGATTCGGGCAAAGGCTGCATTTTGATCTCCACCAAATATAGCAGCCACCAAGTCAAATTGAAATAAACCGATTAATCCCCAGTTAATAGCACCAATAATAGTGATTGCTAAAGCTGTACGTTGAATTCCGTTCATAATTAACCCTCCTTTTCTTTAGTATCTAGGATAGCTTTTGCAAATTAACAATAATTATGCAGTTTCTTTCTTGATTTCCATGCTCCTCTTGGGTAAAGTGAATAATGTAACAAACATTATTCGATTTGTTTTGAGGAGGATATAAACAATGACACATGTAACATTTACGTATAAAAAAGCTCTCCCATTTTTAAGCGAGCAAGAATTGAATAATTTGGAAGGTGCCGTACAAGCTGCTCACGATGCAATACATAATAGAACGGGGGCAGGAAATGACTTTCTCGATTGGCTTGATTTGCCAGAAACCTATGATAAAGAAGAGTTTGAACGAATTAAACAATGTGCTGAAAAAATCCGCAACAACTCAGATATTTTATTAGTTATCGGTATAGGCGGTTCCTACCTAGGCGCACGAGCTGCCCTTGAAATGCTTAACCATTCATTCCAAAGCTACTTGACAAAAGAAGAACGAAACGCCCCACATATTATTTTTGTTGGTCACCATATGAGCTCTACTTATATGCATGATTTAATGGATGTCTTAAAAGGAAAAGACTTCTCAATTAATGTTATTTCCAAAAGCGGAACTACGACTGAACCAGCAATCGCTTTTCGTATTTTTAAACAATTGCTGGAAGAAAAATATGGTGTAGAAGGTGCAAAAGAACGTATTTTTGCAACAACAGATCATAAAAGAGGAGCTTTAAAAGCTTCTGCTGATGAAGCAGGCTATGAAACATTTGTAATCCCTGATGGTGTTGGCGGACGTTATTCCGTATTAACAGCAGTAGGACTTCTTCCAATTGCCGTAAGCGGGATTTCTATTGATGAAATGATGAACGGTGCTCATACAGCTATGAAAGATTTAGCTGAAGCCTCTCTTAAAAATAACCCTAGTTACCAATATGCTGCTGTTCGTAACATTTTGTACAATAAAGGGAAAACAACAGAGCTTTTAATCAATTATGAGCCAAGTCTTCAATATTTTGCAGAATGGTGGAAGCAGTTATTTGGTGAAAGTGAAGGCAAAGATAATAAAGGTCTGTATCCTTCCTCTGCTAATTTTTCAACGGATTTGCATTCACTGGGTCAATACATTCAGGAAGGCCGCCGCAATATTTTTGAAACGGTTCTACATGTTCAAGAACCAAAGCATCATCTGACAGTGGAAAGTGATCCAGTCAATGCGGACGGATTAAACTATTTAGCCGAAAAAACGATTCATGAGATCAATGATAAAGCATTCCAAGGTACGCTCTTAGCTCATACAGATGGAGGAGTTCCTAACCTTGTTGTTGAAATTCCAAAACTGGACGCATATACATTTGGCTATCTTGTTTATTTCTTTGAAAAAGCGTGTGCCATAAGCGGCTACTTACTTGGTGTGAATCCATTTGACCAACCTGGGGTAGAAGCATATAAGAAGAATATGTTTGCCTTATTAGGAAAACCGGGATACGAAGCTGAAAAGAAACAGCTTGAAGAGAGATTATAAAGTGAAACAATCATTCAGTAGGAGTTTTCTTCCATCTCCTACTGAATGATAGTACAACAAGGGTATGATCTAAAAGGCCCTTGAACGAATCGGGCATTTAGGTGCCGTTTTCTCCCACTTAGACCCTTTTGTATCAACTAAAGGCTCTTGAAGTGGGAGTCTTACGGCACCTTACATGCGGGATAAAAAACAAGAGCCGCTACTTTGAATAAGTATCACTTTATAAAAATAATCAGTATTACTAAAAAAGCATTATAAATGTTTAAAAAATTAGAATCAGGGTACACTAAATAATGTAAGACTTTCTCGTATTCCCCCTGTAAGCAAAGCGCCTCACGCTTTGCTTTTTTTTATCCATCCATAAGCTTTCTTAACATAATGAATAAAAAAACGTTGCTCAAATTCCTCCCTTTTTATCCAAGAAGAAGCAAAATCAGTTCAATAGGTGCATACTCAAGCTTAAAGCATTTCGCTTGCAAACCACTAGCCGTAATCAAAGTTTTAATTCGCTAAAAATTTTTTCAACTTTCATTGGTTTATTTTTTACGAATGAATGCTTACGAAAAAAATATAAAATGTTATACTGTAAAAGACTAAGGAAAACTTGACTCAGAGACTGCCAGTTACGCTTTTACTTTCGACATTAAACATGCAAAACTTATTCCAAGCAAAAAAGAGGAGACTTGATATGAGTATATTTGATATCCAACATAATAGAAAAAATACCAGATCAGTAAAGTGGGATATGCTTCAATCTATTTTTCAAACCGACGATGTGTTACCAATGTGGGTAGCAGATATGGATTTCAAGGCACCTGAACAAGTAAACCAAGCATTAATCGAACGGGCTAAACATGGGATATATGGTTACACCATAATAGATGATGAAGTAAGGACTTCCATTACTAATTGGCTTTCACATAGACATAAATGGGATATACAGAAGAATTGGCTATTATTTAGTCCGGGTGTTGTGACAAGCTTACATATGGCTGTTCAAGCTTTTACTAAACCTGGGGATAAGATTATGATCCAGACACCTGTATATACTCCTTTTTACAAAGTAATTAAAAATCATGGTCGGCAAATTGTCACAAATCCACTTCAATATGAAAATAATTACTATAAAATAGATTTTGCTGATTTTGAGAAAAAACTCACTGAAGGGGTCAATGCGTTTATTCTTTGTTCTCCGCATAATCCAGTGGGACGAGTTTGGAAAAAAGAAGAGTTAACTGAAATTGCACGATTATGTAAGAAATATGATGTCATTATTATTTCAGATGAAATTCATGGAGATCTAACATTTCCAAATGAAGTGCATATTCCAATTGCCTCACTTTCAGATGAAGTGGCAGATCGAACAATAACATGTATGTCACCTTCCAAAACGTTTAACTTAGCCGGTTTACAGGCTTCTTATATCGTTGTAGCCAATAATAAACTTCGAAAACAATTGAATAACCAATTACTAAAGCAAGGTATTCAAGAATTAAATACAATGGGTAATGTTGCAATAGAAGCCGCTTATAATCATGGAGAAGCTTGGCTTGAAGAATTACGCCAAGTATTAAAAGGTCATAAGGATTATGTTCAGGAAAGTTTTAACAAACATATTCCAGAAATTACTGTAACGAATTCGGAAGGTACGTATTTACTCTGGATTAATTGTAGTTCATTAAATATGGATACTGAAAAGCTAAAGAAATTTATGATTCAAGAGGCTAAAGTAGGACTAAATCCAGGTGTGGATTATGGTGAAGAAGCCACAACATTTATGCGTATGAATATTGCTTGTCCAAAAGCAACGCTAGAAGAAGGTGTCCGACGAATCATAACTGCTGTAAAAAGCATAAATTAGAATAGCTAATCATATTTTAGAGAGCTTCTTGTTAAAATGAGGCTCTCTTTATTATAAACAATTTGTTTTCATTAAAGGAATAAGCCTAAACAAAATAAGACTAAGTTACCCTTAAATTTCCTCTATATTATTAATAAGTAACCCACCTGAAATGAAACATAATGGAAAGTAAAGCTCAATTGTTCAGTTCGGTCATAATTGAATCAGTACGATAGAACATTATCAACTTTAGCACCTATCACCTAGGGAAGCCACCCTCTCTATGAAGCCTCACTTATCCTCCATCTGTTCATTATTCTGTGTTGGATCAGACGGTCTTTGAGTATCATTCTCTTTAATCTTTTCGTCAGAACTGGCTAACGTCCCACAAATTATCCGTTCTCCTGAGTCACCTCCAGGCTGGCTCATTCCGTCGTCTTCATTCTGTGTTACAATAATGGACGTCCCTTCCCCAGCTGTTAATGAATTTTTCCCATCCAATAAAGTAGCTTGAGGCAACATTAATTCTGCATTTACAACCCCCTGTGCATCTGCTTCAATATTTGGCATATCTCCTATATGTGAGCCTTTTGGATGCATCAGACCATGCTCTGCGCCAGCAGGATTAAAGTGGTTCCCGGCAGATTTAAAGTCAGGACCTTCGCACTTAGCATATTCATGTATATGAATGCCATGATATCCTGGAGTCAATCCTTCTATTTTCACTTTTACCTGTACACCGTCTGTTTGTTCATTAAAAGTTGCCGTACCAACCATATCACCTGAGGCATTATACATTTCAACTTCTCTGCTTTTTTCATCTTTAGATTGACAGGCGGTGAATAATAACAATATAGATATGAATATTAACAGACGCATAAACTAACTCCTTTTCTCTTTTTACTTTAGCATTACCCAGTAAACGAAAACTACTCATTCATTTTAAAATGTAGAAAACATGACTATTCACGCTTTGTCCTAGAGTAAGTGTTTATCACAAAAAACTTCCAATAGAAAAGAATAAGCGATCGGTTAGCGAAGGAAAAGACGGAGACTCTAACGGGATAAAGTGAAACTTCATTTCGTGGAACGTTTTTCCCACGAAATGTTAGATGAACGAATCGGGCATTTAGGTGCCGTTTCTCTTATAAACTTCGTAAAATAATAACAGATTTTTCAAATGCAAGAAATACGGCTCCTTATATTCGGGATAAAGAAAACATGCCTCTAAAACAAGGTATGCCGACGCCTGAGTGGTAAGCCCGTTTTTATTTAGATTCGAGCGGGTGGTAATTTACCCTAGAAAGAAGAACACAGCTTAAACGCTTAAGCTAAAAGAAACTGCTTTTTAAAAAGTTATGACCATGTAGAAACGGATATTTCTATAAAAAAACCTCTCTAGCTAGAGAGGTATTAATAATGTTTATCTTGGTATTCACTTAACTCTTTATCATACTCCTGTCGAAATTCTTTCTCATCTTTTTTAGATTTCTTATAAATTATATATGTCGTAATTGCTGCTCCAATAAAAAATATAGCTAATGTAATAAATGAAGGAATATACTCCGCTTTATCTTGCGGGAATTCTAATACTGGTATCATTTTTCTCACATCCTCCCCAGTCATTATAACAAACATAGAACCATAACTAAAGTTAGAGATCAATTATTCGTTAAACTGTTCTACTTTTGGCACAATGATAAAAATGATACTATAAGTATATATCACTTTGGGGAGGAGTTTTTTATGGCTGAAGTAGCGATTGGGGAAACCGTTAAAGCTCATTATCGTTCTGGAACATATATTGGAAAAGTGATTGCCGATAAGGGAGATCGGTATGTTATTGAGGTACTTGCTGTTAAAAAGCACCCAATGCAAGGAGACCTTCACCATCCTAATGAAACAGAAGATGTATTTTTTCATCAACGAAAAGCACTGGCATTCCATGAAAAAACAAATGTAAAAAAAGCAGCTGTACATCCTTATACGGAGTCTATACCAGACTATACCACTTCATTAAAACAAGCGGTGGAAGATTATAAAGAAAAGCTATATCAACAGGATTCTGCTTATAATAAAGCAGCACTTTCCTGCTTAGAACAATTGGAAAAGGTTTATTTTAAACACTAAGATTAAATTTACTACAGAGCCAAAGAGAAAATTGTTATCTCTTTGGTTTCATTTGAAATCCTTATGCCTCACTCTTCCAACTCATCATTACCCATCAAGGAAACTCTACAATTATTATAAACCCTTAACCTGAGATCTCCATCATATTCCTTTTGGCAATAAGTTCAATTACTCACCCTTAATAGCAATATACAAAAGTACAATTCATTAATTATTTATAGAAAAAATTTACTTGTAGCTATAGAGATAAAAGAAATGTGAATAATGTATATTCATTTTTAAGTACCATTTTACCTCTTTTTACCAAAATAAAAAAACTGCCAGCATTAACAACTGACAGTTTTAAGAAATGAAAATAACGAATTATTCACCAAGGTGTTCTTTAATTACTTCTTCTATACCTTGGATAGCTTCTTTTTCGTCTGAACCATTAGCAGAAATTTTAATTTGTGCCCCTTTAGGTATTCCCAGAGACATAACACCCATAATCGATTTTAGATTTACAGTTTTGTCATTGTACGTAATTTCTACTTCTGATTCAAATTGACCTGCTTTATTTACCAATAGTGTAGCTGGACGTGCATGTACCCCAGTATCTGCTGTAATTTTAAATGTTTTTTCTGTCATTTTCCTTCATCCTTCCAAAGAATTTATCCAGTGTCTGTGTCCATAGGCAAAGAGGTTATGAAACCATTCGGGAAGTAAAGCCATTTACTCCTCTCGTACTTTTCCTAGCATCATACTCTCCCTGCATAAAAACAAGTTTTATGCAATATTAGTCACTAATACGCTTCCTTCATTTTTTAAACATATTTTTGCTATGCTTGATAAAACGAGGTATTGCTCACTTCTCCAATCGTTCTATGTCTCTTGTTGAACACGCATGATAAGTAAAAGGTTTTCACTAACTCTAAGTGAAAAACTGCACTAGCCTTATTATATACAAAAAATCTATTTTTTGAAACAAAAATGTACCATTTTTAATAAAATACTCCATCTATTTTTGCAGAAGAAATAGAAGTGCGTGTTTCAAAGGGACCCAAGAGAATGCAATGTATCATTTTGACGTACTTTTCGAACATCCTCTACAATTTGTGCTCCTAATTTATCAAATTCAGCTTAACACATAGTTTACAACAAAACAATCAAGAATAAACAAAAAAGAAGTTTTTTTTACGTTAACATAAAATATTTAGGCTTAAAAAGTATAAATAAAGTTAAACTTCATTCATTATTAGCTTTTTCTAAAAGTAGAACAAAGGCGATAAGCGCTTGGTTAGCGCGTATAAACAGGCAGAACTTCTGACGAGAAAATATCTACTAAGGAGTGCTTTTCTCTTGAAACAGGGGATCAAATGCTAAGTTTGCAGCGTCCTTGAAAAATCGCGAAGTATTGCTATCATAGTTCTTTCTTGGCCTTAAAAAACCGCGATATGTTGCTGTCGTGATTTTTTCTTGTCCTTTCCGTTCGAACGAATTAGACGTTTAGCTCGTTCTCTCACACTTAAATTTCTTCATATTTTCTATAATCTAAATTTGGAATCTTGTAGGACGGACGCGCTTCGATTGTGCGGAAAACTAATTGTAAGCTATTTTTTAAAAATAAGTTCACGTATATCTTAGCATTTGTCTTTAGTTAACACTTATGATACCGTTATTTTGAAGACTATAAAGTGGTGTTCAAAAAGGTTCGGTTTGCAATGTATATGATATTAGAAACATGATCCGCAAAAAATTTGATGCTTCATTTTTACCGGGCTTTTTGAGCATTCTCTCTAACAACTAAATAGGAGGTTATATCATGAGTGTACATATAGGCGCTAAAACGGGCGAAATTGCTGACAAAATTTTACTACCAGGCGATCCACTACGGGCAAAATTCATTGCAGAAACGTTTTTGGAAAATCCAAAGCAATATAACAATGTTAGAGGTATGCTAGGTTTTACAGGAACTTATAAAGGTGAAAAAATTTCTGTACAAGGTACAGGCATGGGAGTACCTTCCATCTCTATTTATGTAAATGAATTAATTCAGAGCTATGATGTGAAGAAACTAATTCGTGTTGGTACGTGTGGAGCGATTCAAAAAGATGTAAAAGTAAGAGATGTTATTCTTGCCCAAGGTTCTACGACAGATTCACAGATGAATCGTATGGTTTTTGGCGGAATCGATTATGCACCTTTGGCAGATTTTGACTTACTAAAAAATGCCTATGAAGCGGGAATTGCAAAAGGGTTAAATCTCAAAGTCGGAAATGTATTCACAAGTGACACCTTTTATCGAGATAACGCTAAAGAAATAAATGAAAAATTAGCTGCTTATAAAGTTCTGGCAATTGAAATGGAAACTACCGCTCTTTATACACTGGCAGCAAAGTTTGACCGTCAAGCATTAGCGGTGCTAACAGTTTCTGATCATATTATAACTGGCGAAGAAACATCAGCCCAAGAAAGACAAACTACTTTTCTAGATATGATGGAAGTTGCTTTAGAAGCGGCAATTCGATAAGTACTATTTTGTTCCAACCAGCTATTATTAAACACATGCAGTTTTGTCCGATACTGCATGTGTTTTATTTGTTATATAAAATTATGTAAAAACAATTTAATAAAGGGTCATTTCTCCTCCATCTCTATAAACTAATCCTACAGCTTTATTTCTGTTCATCTAATTTTTACTATAATTACTCCTCTTTTTATATACCCCATATTGTTAACCTATTAAAAAACAAGTTGACAATAGAGAATTAACAATCTATTATCTATTATAAGCAGTCATAGTATTCCGATTATACATTAAAATGAGGGGGATTAAAATGAGTAAATTACGAACTACTGATCTTACATACGGAGCAGTTTTTGTTGTATTAATGGCAGTTGGTGCAAATATTACCGCTTGGTTTCCAATGCTTAGCATTCCAATTGGAGGTGCTGATGTGCCACTATCATTACAGACATTCTTTGCTGTTTTAGCAGGTTTGATGCTTGGAAAAAAACTTGGTAGTTTATCCATGTTTGTATATATGCTTGTCGGAATTGCTGGTGTGCCGATTTTTGCTGGGTTTTCTTCTGGACCTACTATGTTTATCAGCCCTACTGGTGGATTTATTATTTCATTTATATTTGCAGCTTTCTTTACAGGCTGGGTAGTAGATAACTCAGAAAAGAACTACTCCTTTCCACGCTATTGTTTAGCGGCGCTTATAGGTACGGCATTCAATTATCTCATCGGTGTAACGTATATGTATATTGCTTCAAATACATGGATGGAAGTCCCGCTTCCATATACAATAGCTTGGGCTGGAATGATTCCGTTTTTAATTAAGGATCTTATTTTTGCTGGATTAGCAGCATTATTTACAGTGAAAGTCGTTAAGCGAATACCTGTCTTAAATCACGTAAGAGCAAGCTAGAAAAGGAATAGTTAAAAACGTGGCGCTTTTTTATGCTTACTGCCCCAGCTTGTGATAATATAGCATTATCCAATAACTCATGCATATTGTCTATTATAAAGCGATTTTCATTTCCTGAGAAAGGATGTTTGACAAAGCATGGAATTATTTTTAAATTTTCCACTGTGGGCAGCCCTTACCGCAATCGTTTTTGCACAAGGTGTCAAAGTTCCTATTGCACTTGTTTTTACAAAAGAATTCAGACCGGATTTAGTATTTAGTACTGGCGGAATGCCAAGCAGTCATTCTGCAGCTGTAGCTGCCTTAACAACGGCTGTAGGAATAGTAGAAGGTGTGGCATCTACCGTATTCGCGGTTTCCTGTATCTTTAGTGTTATCATTATGTTTGATGCTACCGGAGTAAGAAGACAAGCTGGTGAACAAGCAATCGTTTTAAACAAACTTATTCGGGATTTTCAATTATTTGTGGATGAAGCAAAAAATTGGCCACACAAAGAGGACTACGAAAAAAGACAAGAACTAAAAGAATTGCTTGGACATCAACCAATAGAAGTTTTCTTCGGAGGGCTTACAGGAATCGCGGTTGCCCTAATATTGCATACAGTTCTCTATTAAAGCTAAATAGAACAGCAGTTGTTAAAAGGATTTCTACCTCTTGAGTACTGGTTATGAAATATGTTTTTGCTAGTGCGAACTTAAAGTAAAATTGTATGTGAAGAATAACTTATAAATAAGCGATCATCTTATTGGGAGTTCTAGAATTAATTGAACCCCTATTTTTATTGCTAACTACATTAGAAAAACTTGGCTTATCGCCAGTCTTTATGGCCAAAGCTATAGTTTTTCTTATACTATAGCCCCCTAAAAATTTAAAACTTTCTTATAGTATAAAAAATATTGCATTTTTTATACTGATTGTCATCTTTTATAATAAAAGATATGGAGAGAATGAAATGAATATAGAGTACGTAAAAGTTGAAGTGTTACTACCGGAAGCTTACATTGAAACGATAAGAAATAAAGTGAAACTTCATTCAGTAGGAGTTTTCTTCCATCTCCTACTGAATGTTAGCTTGAACGAATCGGGCATTTAGGTGCCGTTTTCTCCCACTTAGACCCTTTTGTATCAACTCAAGGCTTTTGAAGTGGGAGTCTTACGGCACCTTAGATGCGGGATAAATTAAATGAATTAGGAGTTTTGACCATCGGTAACTATGACCACGTTATTTCCTATTCTCATGTTAACGGATATTGGCGTCCCTTGGAGACAGCCCAACCAGTTCATGGAACGAAGCATAAAATTAACTTTGGTGTGGAGTGTAAAATGGAATTCAAATGCCTATATAAATATATTACAAAAGTAAATGAGATCATTAAGGAATACCATCCATATGAAGAACCGGTAATTTATATCTATCCTTTATTAACATAAGAAGTGCTATCTTAATATTCTATAATTATGCCAAGACAACCTGAAATCCCTTCTTTTCAGCTATCAATTATGTATGCAAAAATTTCATGTCTTCTGACGATAAAAAAGCCTCACCAATTTTAAAAAACCTTTACAGTTGGTTCTTTTAAATTACAGCGAGACTTCTTCATCGATCAAAACCGTTTATTTAACTAATCAGTAGCTTCAACGTTCAAAAGTTATCCTCCATTTATGCCTTGTCTGAATACTTGTAAGGCTTGATTTTCATTTAAATGTTGAAGCTCTTTTTCCGTTAGTTTACCATCACCCTTTTTAATCATATAAACATCTACTTGCTTTTTCCCCCATTGATTATAAACATCATCAATGGTTTCGTAATATAGATCAATCTTATTACCAGTTATAGCGCTTCCTTTATCTGCAACCACCCCAAAACCATACCCAGGGATGAAAAGAATTGTCCCAAGAGGAAAGATGGTTAAATCTGCTGCGATAGTAGAATACAAGTCTCTTTTCACTTTAACTCCAGAATACGTAATTCCATATTCAGGATGATCTGGTGTTTTTCCTGTTGACTCTGCACCTGCAGTATAACCAGTTGCCAACACAGTTTGACTAGGGTATTGTTGATAATTAACAACTTCTTCCAAAGTCTCTGCACCATCTATTTGTTCACTCGAAATATTTAACTGCTTCTGCTCTCTATGATTAAATTCTTTTTCTGATAATTCTGTTTCTCTAGAAGTGACATCATCTCTTACTTTATGCTCCGTTATTTTCAATGTTTGTAGAATCTCTGGTTTTTGGTAATGCCAAAGCTTTGCTGCATGAGTATTGTCCGGCATAAAAGCTCCAACCGCAATAAACATAACAATTATCAATAGAAATAAACTTAAATTTTGAATGAAATTTTGGATTTTCATGATTAACACCTCTTTGGATGTCATCATTTCCAATCTACAAAATTTTATTCATCATTCTATTAAAACATTTGATATCCGCTTTTTCTTAGTAGTCTAATAACTATACCAGACACGATCGTTCCAACAAAACCTGCAGCTAAGATTGAAATATCTATAATCGTAATTTCAGCTAAACGATTCGCCAACTTCGAAAATGCTTCTCCCGGTGCTGAGAAATAATCCCAAGTTGGAATATTGTCTATAATAATGGCAACAACAAAAGGATATACAATTGTCATGAGCCATGTCGTACGTAACAGCATATTTAAAATAAAAGCAATGCCAAAAAAGATAACAAAATACAATAAGATAGATACAATTAGCTGAATCAATTCATTTTCTCCCTTCAAATAAGTACCCTTCCCGTACTATGATGCAAGATTACTCTCTATTTGTCCAATTACCCCTTTTCATTTTAAATGAAGTTTGAATAAAAGTGCAAGCACTCCGTTTAGCGCCGTACAAACGGCGGAATTCTGATGTGAGATAAAGGGAAGCTTCATTCAAGGAGTACTTTTCTCCTTGAAAAATGCACAGAAAGAAGATCACAGCTTGAGCGTTATGCTAGGCGATATTTATTTTCAAAAAAGGTATCCACGAGATAGAAATATTTTCAATTAGAAAAACTTGCTCTCTTACTAACCGCGCAGTTAAGACATGATTCATTATTTTATGTTTCAAACCAAATTCAAGTACTAAAAAAGCAAAAATACAACCGTACTTTTGCTTTTCTTATCTGTTAATGAAAAATATTAAATTTTCCTTTTTTCATTAATAAGCGAATTCCGCCTAACTTAAATAAGTAACGATTATCAATGATTTTTTTCATCACTGTAGCTTTCCGACCAAGAATTATTTTGTCGTTGAAAATTATCCCCATGGCATCATTGTGTCCTAATGAGGCGACGGTTCCAAGAATATTTGGCTTAAATACTTCCATTTCCTCACCCCGGATGTATGCTCGAACATTATACGAAACCACTTCGGATTCTTGAATTGCCATTTGTGCCGTAGGAGGATAGGGATTACCATGTTCTAAATCCATAATTAAAGCGCAATCACCAATAACAAAGACATCTTCATATTCAGGACAACGCATATCATTATTCACTTCAATCTTACCACGATTTGTTTTAAATCCAGATTTCTCTACGATAGAATTAGCTCGTACTCCTGCTGCCCAAACGATGGTATTGGTATGTATTTTTGCTGGTAATCCATTCTTTTCAAATATGACACTAGATGATGTGCATTCTTTTAAAAATGCACCCGTAATAAATTCAACACCACGTGATTCCAAAGAATTCATAGCATACTCCGCTAATTGTTCATCAAATCCTGGTAAAATAGTTGGAGCACCCTCAATATTAATCATTTGCACTAACTGTTTATCAATATCATATTTTTTACAAAGTTCATCTACTCGATTAGCTAATTCTCCTAGAAACTCAACACCAGTAAAGCCGCCACCGCCAACCACAATAGTTAACCGGGCTGGATCTTTTTTCACATCATTGTGATAACTTGCAAAATTATGCTCAATATGGTCACGAATAGAGCAAGCACTATTAATATTATCAATAGTAAAAGCATGCTCTTCTAAACCAGGAATACCAAAGGTAGCAACTTCAAAACCTAGTGCAATAACAAGCACATCATAATGTAATACACCATTTTCTAGTTGGACCTGCTTTTTTTTCGGATTGATTAAGATTACTTTATCTTGAATAAAGTTAACTTTATTGGGGTTAATAATATCTTTAATTTGAATTTTAGTGCGCTCATGAGGTAATGTGCCGGCTGCGTTTTCATGTAGCCAAGTTGTTTGATAATGGTAATCATTTATATTCACTAAGGTTATATTCGCTTCATCAGCACGTAATGACTTTTGTAATTGAACCGTAGTCATCATCCCACCATAACCAGCACCTAAGATGACTATGTTTGGTTTTCCCACGTTTATCACTTCCATTTATTCCTTTTTTTGTAAATTGTGATCTTTTTCACTTGACACCACTAAGAAAAACTTGGCTCGCTGCCAAGCAATTAATCTTTATAGAATAATAGAGTTATTTCATATGTCACACAATTGTAATATGGTTCCCTTGTTATAGTAGCTCTTTTCGCTTTACTTTTCAACCCTATCTGCTTTTTAATTATTATTAGATTTTTCTTAATCAAAAGTTAATGATAAGCTGAGTACATTAATATTCTATTACAGTCGATTTATGATACTATAAAAAGTGGTGCAAAGATTATATCAAATGGAGGTAATCGTCGTGACAAATGAAGTTTATGATGTCACCATTATTGGCGCAGGACCAGTTGGTTTGTTTACTGCATTCTATGGCGGTTTGCGCCAAGCGAGTGTGAAAATCATTGAAAGCTTACCACATACTGGTGGGCAGTTAACTGCTCTTTATCCAGAAAAATATATATATGATATTGCAGGTTTTCCCAAAATAAGAGCCCAGAAGTTAATTGATAACCTGCAAGAACAAGTCAGTATGTTCCATCCAACCATTGTTTTAGAACAAGCAGTAGAACAGGTAGAACGCCTAGAGGACGGTACATTAAAATTAACTACTGATAAAAAAGATGTTCATTACACAAAAACAATGATTATTACCGCTGGAAACGGTGCTTTTCAACCACGAAAATTAAACGTAAGCAATTGCGATCAATTTGAGGGAGTTAATTTGCATTACCATGTAAAAGACATGAGTAGTTATAAGGACCAGCATGTTCTCTTACTTGGCGGCGGTGATTCGGCTGTTGATTGGGCGCTAATGCTAGAGCCCATCGCTAAAAAGGTAACACTTGTCCATCGTCGTGATAAATTTCGAGCTCATGAGCATAGTGTGGAAAAATTATATGCATCCACTGTAGACGTCCTTACCCCTTTTGTTCCTACAGACATTATAGGTGATGAGCGAATTGAAAGAGTTATTCTTGAAGAAGTTAAGGGAGAACGCAAACTAGAGATGGAAGTCGATTCGGTCTTGTGTAATTATGGTTTTGTCTCTACACTTGGCCCAATTAAAGATTGGGGTTTAGAAATTGAGCGTAATAGTATTGTAGTAAATTCCAAAATGGAGACAAATATCCCAGGCATTTATGCTGCAGGCGATATTTGTACGTATGAGGGAAAAGTAAAATTAATAGCAACCGGATTTGGTGAAGGACCTACTGCGATCAACAATGCAAAACATTATATTGATCCAAAAGCAAGGATACAGCCGAAACACTCAACTAGTATGTTTTAAGCTTGAACTGAGTTCTAAGCGTGCATAATAGTAATCTTTTGAATTTATACCGACAAGTGCTTAAGCGCTTGGTTAGCGACGTACAAACTGAGATCATCTGAAGCGATGAAGGCAACATGCCCTAAAACAAGGGTATGGCCGATGCCTGAGCGACAAGCATGCTTATAGTCGGCCTTCCTTTAGATTCAATCCAATGTTGACTTATCGTAGGAGAAGAGGGAAGTTTGCTAGCAGCACGAGCACTTAAACTGGGCGATGCTACTTTTTTAGAAAAACTTGGCTTGTCACCAAGTCTTTATGGCGAAAGCTGTCGTTTTACTTATACGATAAAGTGAAACTTCATTCCGTGGAATGCTTTTTACACGGAATGTTAGTACCACAAGGGTATGACCTAAAGGCCCTTGAACCAATCGGGCATTTAGGTGCCGTTTTTTGCCACTTAGACTCTTTTGTATCAATTCAGGACTTGAAGTGGGAAACTTACGGCACCTTACATGCGGGATAAACCCTAAAATTTTATACTTTCCTATAGACTAGGAACGGATATAATTTTCTATCACCAAAAAACTAGGCTCACTAGCCTAGTTTTTTATAAGTTTATACAAATTAACAATCGCCTGGGGTCCCGACTTTATCCTTTGTCCGAAATGAAGAACCACATCCACAGGATATAATAGCGTTTGGGTTATCAATACTAAATCCCCCGCCCATCATATTCTGCTTAAAATCTATCGTTGTTCCTTTAATAATTGGAATATCTTGATTGTTTAATACGACAGGAATTCCATTTATTTCTTCGACTGTATCCAATTCCTCGTTGATTTCATATTCAAAACCAAGTGAATAGGATAATCCACTACATCCACCGCCTTTTACCCCAAAGCGAAGATATACGCCGTCTGACTCTTCTTTCATCATATCTTGAATTTGCTGTCTTGCATGGTCAGTAATCGTGATTGTCATATTTTGGATTTCTCCTTTCATAAGTGGTTACCTTTCAGTATATACCCTGATTACTACCTGTTCAACTTAACAGTTTTCTTTATTTCCTTTCATAATAAACGCCGGAAGCAATGATTTCAGCCCCGCCAGTCATCCAAACATTCCCATCTTTATCCCATTTTATTAACAAATCTCCTCCTGGCAAATGTACGGTGATTTCTTTATCTCTAGTTAAATAATTGTTTAATACGCCAGCAACTACAGAAGCACATGCACCTGTCCCACACGCTTGAGTAATACCAGAACCTCGCTCCCACACACTGAAATTAACTTCTGTTGGTGAAATTACTTCAATAAATTCCACATTAACTCCTAGAGGAAAACGGGGATCCTTTTCAATTAATGGACCGAGTTTTTCTACTTGTGCATTATTTATCTTTTCGACAAAAAACACGGCATGTGGATTCCCCATAGAAACAGCTGTTAATATCAGTTCTTCGTCATTAATGATAAAAGGTTCCGAAATAACCTGCTGGTTTATTTCACCCTGCATAGGAACATCTTGTCGGTTGAGTAAAGGTTCTCCCATATTAATAGTCACCAAATCTACGTTTCCATCTGTAACTTTTACTTCCGCTTCGACAATATTCGCTTTAGTTTCGATTTTAAATTGCTTTTTACTTACGATTCCCTGCTCATAGACATACTTCGCTGTACATCTTAATCCATTTCCACAACTTAGACCTTCCGAACCATCCTTATTAAATATCCGCATACCGACATCTGCTTTTTTACTCGGATGGATGATAATCAGTCCATCTGAGCCAATGCCTGTATTTACATTGGCAACACGCTTTGCCAATCCAGATAATTTACTTTCTTCCACTTGATTTGTAAAAAAATCGATATAAATATAGTTATTTCCTAGTCCATGCATTTTAGTAAATGGTAGTTGCATCTTCTCGTCCTCATTTCTCTTCTGCTCGTAATGGTAAATTATTCTTATCTAACGCCTTATAAATGGGTTTTAACCTTGGAATACCCTCAGCTACTACCTTATCATTTACAAGAACAAGTGGATAGAATAGATCTCCCTGTATGATGCGTTTTATAAATGAATGATGTTTCTCTATATTTGGAGGCTGTTCTATATCAATGTATTCAAATGTAACCGAATCTGTACTGTATTTTCTTCCTACTGCCGCCTGTAACCACTCATACGTATCTTTTGCGTTTGGTGCTCCAACGCAACTAGTACATACTTGCTCTGCTCCATAAACAGTAATTGTAATCTGACTCATGCCCTTCCCTCCGCTACTCTGATATCTTTTATTTTACAAAAAGTTGGATCAAAGTTAAAATAAAAATGATTAGTACCTGCTCAAAGGGTATAAAAAAGACTCAAGGCTGGCTAAGTTTTTAGGCATCCTTAAAAAAGCAGTATGCTTTTTCTGCGTGTAGTGTATTGCTGGCGAAGTATACTTTGTCCTATTGCAACACTGATACTAGGATGTCTGTTCCAGGTAGCTTAATTTCAAGTAGCGCAGTATATGCTGTTAGATAAGCAAGACGAAGCTACTTTTCAAAAAAGTTATCCACTAGGAACAAATATAATTTCCTAGACAACGAAGAATTCTATCCCCCATTTTTACCTGACCTTTTGAACCTCCTCTTACACGTGATTGCGGTCATGGATTTTTTAGATAATCCGTTTTATAATAGATAATAAGAAAGGAGAAGATGGATAATGCGTGAACAAGTACAGGAAGTATTAAACAAATTACGTCCATTCTTGCTGCGAGATGGTGGCGATGTGGAATTAATTGATGTTGATGAAAATGGCATTGTGCTTCTTCGTCTCATGGGTGCTTGCGGAAATTGCCCTAGCTCAACCATTACCTTAAAAGCAGGAATTGAACGTGCCCTTATGGCCGAAGTACCCGGTGTAACTGAGATTGAACAAGTATTCTAAATGTACTCATGAATATTCATAGAGAACCAAAGCTTATGTGCCTTGGTTGGTCAGCCCAGCCCGATAATGACTAGTGTTTCTACGAAGATACTACCCATCTAGGAGAGGACTAACGCGCTGAAGCTGAATATAGGTAAATCTTATACAAAAATGATCACAATAAAAAGAAGGCTTCCAACAATTAGGAACACCTTCTTTTTTGTTTCTTAAATTGCAAACGAACTCATCTGCACTTTACTCAACTGGAGTTCGTGGTCGCTTACCACTTAATACACGTGTAACATTTTCTAAACAAAGATTCCACATGTTCGTCCTTGTTTCTACACTTGCTGATCCAATATGAGGAAGTGCAACAACATTTCTCATTTGAAGCAAAGGATGATTCTTCGGAAGCGGCTCTTTAGAAAAAACATCTAACCCGGCTGCTGCAATTTGTTCTTCTTTTAGGGCTTGTATTAAAGCTGTTTCATCAACTACCCCTCCCCGAGATATGTTGATAAAGATAGCTGAATGTTTCATCATGCTAAAAGCATCAGCATCAAACATATTCCTTGTTTCATCGGTTAGGGGAACAACAGACACAACAAAATCTGCCTCACTTAATAATTCATTAAGTCCTAAATATGTCACCCCCAGTTTTTCTTCCGCTATTTCGTCTCTAGATCGATTGTGATATAAAATATTCATCGAAAATCCTTTAGCTCGCCTTGCAATTGCTTTTCCTATTCTTCCCATACCAACAATGCCAATCGTTTTATTATAGACGTCCGTTCCTGCCAATAAATAAGGAGCCCAGTGCTGCCATTTTCCCTGTTTAATGAAATCATTAGCCTCTAGTAATCGCCTTGCTGTAGCCATCAATAATCCAAAACCTAAATCGGCCGTCGTTTCAGTTAATACATCGGGTGTATTAGTTATAATGATATTCCTTGCTTTCGAAGCATGAATATCAATGTTATCATAGCCCACAGCTAAATTGGCGATCACTTGTAAACGTTGTACGTTGTCTAAAAAAGCATCATCTATTTCTTCGGTTAACATACAAATTAGACCATCCGCATGTTTTGCATCTTTTATTAATACTTCTCTTGGTACTGGAGTTTCTTCTTTTTCCCAGCAGATGAACGTAAAATGCTCCTGATAAGGTTTTAATAATTTTGCCGGGATGCTTCTTGTAATATAGATTGTCGGCTTATTCATCTTCTTCCCCTCCATCATCGCAAATGTCTAATAACTGTTTTTATGTTTAGAAAGATATTGTATTAAAGCCAGTGTAACACAGGAATCTGAAGATGTTTACAATCTATATTTGCCCAGTCAAAGAATTGGCTAACATGCTTTTCATATTTCGCCTGAAGTTGTAATAAATAGTGTAACTGATCATCAGCGTCTATTTGTTGTTTCGTTAAATTTCGTTCCAAACAATCAAATAGATGGATAGGAAAGAGCAATCTAGCATACACTAAACGCCAGGTAAATATAGAAAGCGGTCGGACGGTTTCATAATCTCGCAAAAACTGGATTGTTCCCTGTTTGGGGTCATCCTGCAAAAACTGTTGACGTAAAAATTCAGCAATATCTCTAGCAGGATGGTCATAAACTAATTCCAGCGGCCACATGACTGATTGGTACAGCTGATCTGAATATCTTCGGAAAGCGATGGTACCTTGGTCAGCCTCGTGGAAGCGTAACTCTTCTTCACTTTCTCGAATATATTGAATTGCATTTTCACTTACACCAATAAAATAAGGTAAGGTATCCATAACCAATCGATAATAAGCATTTGGATTACCTTGGGCTGCTTTTTCCAGACTTTGCTCTAATGCTGTAACCTTTTCTATCCATAGCTGCTTCCATTGTCCATAACTGGAAATTGCTTTGGGCTCATAAGTATAGGCACTGCCAATCTGATGAAATTGCGCTAATATCGTTCCACTGGATATACTTGGGGAGTACGATTGATCACTTCCTTGAATGACCATGTATTTAGTGTTTTGATGAGAGGTAAGCCACTCTCCTTGTTGATTACGGATAGGAATAGCCATATTACTATAGGAGCTCTCTTTTAAATAATAAGCTAAAACCGATTGCTCCATATGTATAATTTCATTGTTTTCCACAGAAGTGATAAAATAAATATATCGTTCTGCTTGGTAACATTCCTTCCCATCAACCCAACGCTTTGTTTCGGGACGAACATTATAATTTTCATAAAGCCAGGTACTAAATGACAATGAACTTACCCCCTTATCATTTTATCTCGTTAAAAACCTTCAACGATGAGTGCTGAATAATTTTAATCGATGAGGCTTTTTATAAGTTGCTTCCGTAATAGTTTATGAAGTAAAGTCAGTTTTTTTACTAAAGAATAAAAGGATGGTAAAAAGAAATGAGTGAAAATACAAAACGAAGTGAATTAGAAATGAAAGCCAGACAATGGTTAACAGAAAGAGGCGTATTAATAGATGATATTGCCGAACTTGTTTATTTCTTACAATCACAATACCATGAGCATTTAACACTTGATGAGTGCAGACATAATGTCAATCGAGTTCTTGCTAAACGGGAAGTACAAAATGCAATTTTAACAGGTATTCAATTAGATGTGCTTGCTGAAAAAAAACAACTGGAGCAACCTTTACAAAAAACGATTGACTCCGATGAAAGCTTATACGGTGTCGATGAAATTATTGCTTTATCGATTGTGAATGTTTATGGTTCTATTGGCTTAACCAATTATGGGTATATTGATAAACAAAAACCGGGTATCTTAAAAAGACTAGATGATAAATCTACCGGAGAGTGTCATACATTTTTAGATGATATTGTCGGCGCAATTGCTGCAGCAGCTTCAAGCCGATTAGCACATGATAATGGAGAAGATGTCATATTAGACGATTAAAAAAGCAGGAAATATCTCCTGCTTTTTTTCTTATAGAACACGTATTATAAGTACGTATCCTTATATTTTACAGCTTATCGATCCATTCAAACAGATTTTGAACATAATGCGTTGGTTTTACCTTCAAATAATTGTATTCTGAAAATGGAGTAACTCCGGTAAACACCATTAAAGTATCAATTTCAGCTCGAATACCCGCTTGAATATCAGTGTCATAATTATCTCCAACCATTAAAGCTTCGTCTTTATCTAGACCAAGTACATCAAGTGCTTCTTTCATAATTACCGCTTCCGGTTTACCAATAAAGATTGGATCTATACCCGTACATAATGTGATGACAGCGGTTAGCGAACCGTTTCCAGGTAACAAACCTCGTTCATTCGGGATGGACTTATCACCATTTGTTGAGATAAATTTTGCCCCATTACGAACAGCGATACTCGCCGTAGCTAATTTTTCATACGTAATTTCACGATCAAGACCGATCACAACAACATCACAATTTTCGTCCTCTACCACCTTAAGTCCTGCTTGTTCAAAAGCTTGAATGAGGCCTTCTTCTCCAATTACATAACAGCGCGGATTCTCATAATTTGCTTTAATATACGAAACCGTTGCTAAACTCGTCGTGACAATTTGATTGGCTGTTGCCGGGATATCCATATTTCTTAGTTTATCGGCCACTGCTTCTTGTGTTTTAGTTGAATTGTTCGTTACAAACACATACGGAATATGATTATTTTTCAATGCGTGAACAAACTCCGAAGCAAATGAAATAGGTTCATTTCCTTGATACATTGTTCCATCTAAGTCGATTAAATAGCCTCGATATTTTTTGTTCATTTTATTCATTCACTCCAATGCAATACGAATAGACTGTGCTTTTATTCCGATTTTGATTCATTTGTAAAAGCATGGGTTACCTGTTGATGTTCTTTATTTAAATAAGTTCGAATATGGGTGGAGAATTGTTTATAAATAGTCAAGTTTGTTTGGATCGCCTTCATTAATACGTTATAATCCACTGATGTATAGTCTGAAATTAACATACGTCTCAAACTAATCAACTCTTTGTATGCTCTTTCTTCCTCTTCTGGAATAACCTTTTCATCTAATAAAATATTGATAATGTCATTGTAACTGCCAGGATCACGCATAATAAACCCGTCAATCATCATATTACCGACATCTAGCGTTGACTCAATAAAGACATGTACTGCTCTTTCTAAACTGAGTTTATCTGACAATGTTTTTGGAGGGCCCATCTTCAATATGTTTATTAATTCATCCATATACTGAAGTATCTCCTCCAATTTCTTACGGTCAACAAAGTACATATGTCAAACCTCCATTATAAAGTGAAACTTCATTCAGTAGGAGTTTTCTTCCATCTAATACTGAATGTTAGTTGAACGAATCGGGCATTTAGGTGCCGTTTTCTCCCACTTAGACCTTTTGTATTCACTCAAGATTTTGAAGTGGGAGTCTTACGACACCTTACATGCGGGATGAAATTACATGTTTATCATATCATATTCTATAGGAATATGAAGAAAAACATGATATAGTTGGTGAAATAGCAATATTCAAAAAAGGGGGATAATATGGCTAAAAAATACGAAATAATCAAAGATGAAACTAAAATGAAGGGAGTTCGTTATATCAGTTTTATGGGACAACTACAGCGCTATGATTTGGCAATTGTAGAGCATGAAGATGATCCGAGCAAAAAGCTCATTATTAATTTACGGAAAAATCGTTGTACTACCATTGGAAAAGATGACTTACATGACAAAGGAAAAATCGAACATACGTTTAATGAACCAAATATGGAAGCTGATGAAATTCGTCATTTTTTAAAAGATGTACTTTAACACTATAAATGAACAAATAAGTAGGTCTTTCCATCCTCCACTTATTTGTTCATTTATACCAATCGTTTCTTATCTGATCTTTCCAATCTATTCCTATTCCGAGTAAAAGGCTTTTCCATTCGTGTTAACTAAAATAATTTTACCTATATTTACTAATAATAAAAGCAAGTAATCAGAGGGAACATTACTAATAAAGTAAAACTTCATTCAGTAGGGTTTTTCTTGTCCTTGAAAAACTGCAATGTAGCACTGTCGTAGCTTTTCTTGTTTTTGAAAACCGCGATGTGTCGCTGTCGTAGCTTTCCTTGTCCTGTCACCGCGGAAAAAAATCAGGCTTTTTGGTATCTTGATCTCCCACTTAGACTTATTCATATTCGCTATAAAGTATTTACTGCACCTTAGATGAGGGAAAACGCACCATAACATGAATGAATTGGAAGGGTGAAAGAATGGATAAGAAAAAAAAGGATTACTCCGATTTTTCAAATGTTAAAGATATGCATAACAAATTAATTCCTGAAGAGTTTCCAGAAGGATCTTTCGGATTACCAATAAATGCAGATACTCCTGTAGAAGGAAAATCAACCCCGTGGGAAAAGGGACAGCGTAGAGACAGCGCCTTTGTTTATCCAGATCGGGAACAGCATGAAGATGTTCCCCGCAGAATACCAGGAGCACATATTATTCATGACGATAAAGAGCAGTAGATGTTAATTCGCTACTGCTCTTTTGCAGTTATTTTTTTTAATACAAAGTAGGCACAGCCAAAGTTACAATATTCATACAGATAATCGTCCAATGCTGTTATCTTTGCATCCATTGGAATCTTCGTATGTTGAACTCCATAAAAACCCTTTAATCGAAGTTGCTCATAACCCCAATCCCCTACAATATAGTCATACTTTGATAATATGTCCGAATAACGTTCTCTGACAGCTTCTTCATTAAATCCTCCTTTATGATTTTCTACTAGCTCGTACATTTTTCCATAAATCTCTATCATTTGTATCCCCCCATACTTTGTCTTTTCAGTGTATCACCTTTCCTCCAAACCCTCCAGAAAAAAACAGTATGATTTCATGCTGAACCAGCAAACTAAAAAAGAACCCCAAAATCAACTTGAGAAGGAGGTAAACAATGGAACTGAAAAAATTGCTCCCCATAGGACTTACCACACTGTTTCTCATGACAGGATGCATGGATAACGATACAGCTACTGACGAAAGAGAGGAAATTAAAAACCAACTTGATCCAAATGGGCAACTACAGGCACCTGCGGATGAAAGTGCAGAAAATAAATTAGGATATGTACGCTATACAAAAGATGAAATTGACAATGATAATGAAAATAATCGTTCTATCAGCATTGACCGAACCGAAATGGCTAATATGATAACTCGAATTATGCTTCGTGGTAATTCATTTGAAGAGGTAGCAACACTTGTTACAGACAATGAAGTGTTAATTGCGTATGAAAAATCAGCTGACACTAATTCTGAGAGAGCAACAGAAATAGCGAAAAAAACAGCTACATCAATCATGCCAGGATACTTTGATGTTTATGTAACCGACAATACCAATTTAATCGATGATATTCAAAGTTTGCATAATTCCCGAACAACCGATGGAAATTATGATAATACAATCGACAATATAATTAAAGAAATGAATAAAACAACAAAAAATACCAATGAATGACGAAGCTTCATTGGTGGGATTTATCTTGCAAAAATATGAGTTGAAGAAATTGGTTATTTAGGAGCCGTTAATTTTCCATTAGATCTTTCCGTAGTACCATCTTGTTTATAGAAAGTTTACGGCTTCCTTAAGTTGAATTTCATTTTGTGGATCCTACTTTTTTAATGACAGTTTGTCAAAGTTCTTCCTGAAACGCTTCGTGTGTAGTTCTCCAATTTTTAAACATTTTCTAGGTCTATTGTTGATGAGTGATAATGCATTTTCTAGTTCTGCATCTAAGACTTTAGCCAAATCGGTTTTCTTAGGGAGAAACTCTCGTAATAAACCATTTGCATTCTCATTGCTACCACGCTGCCATGAAGAATAAGGTTCCACAAAATATACCTGAATGTTATTTTCTGCTGCCTCTATGGAACAAGCTATTCGAACACTGCATGAACGATTACCCGATGGTGCATTTCAAACCGCCACAGTAGATAGAGGCAAAGAATTCGCTACAAGCGTAGACTAAATTATGGACGTACGTATTGGTAAATGGTCTCCAGAACTAGCGAACATCAAACTTGTATATTTATTATGTCTATTGGGAAAAGTAAAGACCATATTTAATGATAACGAAAAACTTAACATATTAAGGGTGACAAATGTGTATGCAAAACGTTTTTTCACAGGGAGTTTTATTTTACTGCTTTTTTTGCTTATTAAAAATCCGATTTATGCAGAGGACAATATCTATGAACAGCGAATGGCTTTATTTAAGAAAACCGAAGCATTGACGCAAATTCCGTGGTATTATTTTGCTGCAATGGATAACTATGAACGAAACAAAAAACAGCATGCAAATGATGAAAAAATTATATCCATCGAATTCTCTCCTGAATTATGGTATGGATTAGGAAATGCCTCCATGATTAATGATGAGCTTCTGATTGACTTTTTTCACGGCCAAGGTCGAGACGGAAATGGTGATCAAAAAGCTGATCCAAACAATCCAGAAGATGTTCTCTATACTATTGCTAATTATATGCTTCAATATGGGCAAACGAAAGAAGATATAAAAATTGCCTTATGGAATTTTTATAATCGAGATCTATCGGTGCAAACAATCATGAATACAGCAAAAGTATTCCAAACCTATCAAGAAATAAATTTAACGGATCGCGATTTTCCAGTAGACACTTCCTATAATTATAGTTATCGAAGTACTTGGGGTGATCGTAGAGGGTTTGGCGGCTTACGAATACATGAGGGAACCGATATATTTGCTGATTATGGCACTCCTGTCAAATCAACAACCTATGGAGTTATTGAAATGATGGGGTGGAATTTATATGGCGGTTGGCGAATTGGCATTCGTGATATTTATAATATTTATCATTATTATGCCCATATGAGTGGGTATAAAGAAGATATCCAAGTAGGAAAAGTAGTGAAGCCAGGAGATGTACTAGGCAGTGTTGGTTCAACAGGGTACGGCCCGCCGGGAACATCGGGTAAATTCCCCCCCCATCTTCATTATGGAATGTATAAGGACAACGGACATAGTGAATGGTCATTCGACCCCTATCCATACTTGAAAAAATGGGAACGAATGGCAAAACAAAAAGAGTAAATATTTAAACCAAGCTACTATCGAAACATGAATGAGGCTGGGACAAAACCCCACTAAATTAAAAAAATAAGCGTGGTACTCACCATCATAAAAGGTGAAGGTACCACGCTTATTTTTTGTTTAATATTCTTTTTAAAGTAAACAAAAAGGACACCATCTGATAAAATTAAAGTACCTACACAATAACTATCGGAGGTGTCCTTATGTTTAAACATTATACCATGAATCAAGTCATTTTACCGCTAGATTTAGAAATAAAATTACAAGAAAATGATATCGCCTATGCCGTGAATGATATAGTAGAACAAATTCCAGATGAAGCATTTGCTGATTTCTTACATGAAACGGGTTGTCCTGCTTATCATCCACGAATGATGATGAAGATTATTTTGTGTGCCTACACGCAATCTGTTTTTTCTGGTAGGAAGATTGAAGCGTTACTCAAAGATAGTGTGCGTATGATGTGGTTAGCACAAGCATATGAACCTAGTTATCGCACTATCAATCGTTTTCGTGTGAATGAAGAAGTCAAAGAACTATTACGCCAGTGTTTCGTACAATTTCGCTGTCAGCTCGTTCAGGAGAAACTTATTGAAGAAGAAGCGATTTTTATTGATGGAACCAAAATAGAAGCGAATGCCAATAAGTTTACGTTTGTATGGCGTAAAGCGATTGAAAAATATAGTGCTAATTTGGTAGAAAAATCCAACCAAATGTACGATGAATTATTAGAAAACCAAATTATTCCGGAAATAGAACGAGAAAGTCTGGAGGAACTATCTACCGAAGAACTCACAAAAATAGTCGAAAAGCTAGATGAGAAAATTGAAGAATATGACAAAAGAATAGAAGCGAGTGAAGATGTAAGCAAACGGAAACAGCTTCGTTCAGAGCGCAAAGCACCAAAAAAACACCACAAACATTTCAAGGATTATTTAAAACGTAAACAGAAATACCAAGATGACATGGTAATCTTCGGAGAACGCAACAGTTATTCGAAGACGGACCATGATGCCACGTTTATGCGAATGAAAGATGATTATATGAAGAATGGCCAACTGAAAGCAGGTTATAATGTTCAGCTTGCGACAGAAGGACAATTTGCGCTCGCTTATGATGTATTTCCAAATCCAACAGATACACGCACGTTCGTTCCTTTTCTAGATAAAATCGAGAAAAGTTTCTTTGAGTTACCTAACTATATCGTCGCTGACGCAGGCTATGGAAGTGAACAAAACTATGAAGATGTCATCGAGAATCGAAAACGTATCCCGCTGATTACGTATAACCAATATCGAAAAGAGAAGAAAAAGAAATACAAGAATGACGCTTTTAATGTAGCGAATTGGGAATATCATGAAGAAGACGATTCGATTACCTGCCCAAATGATAAACAATTAACATTCCGCTACCTATCTAATCGAACAGATAAATACGGATTTACACGAACATTTAAAGTTTATGAATGTGAGGACTGTTTCGATTGCCCGTTGCGTTCCTTATGTACAAAAGCGAAAGAAGGAAATCATCGAAAAGTTTATTATAACGAAAAATGGGAACAACAAAAAGAATATGTAAGACAACAGCTTTCGAATAAAGAAACTGGTGAAATCTACGGAAAACGTAAAACTGATGTAGAGCCAGTCTTCGGATTTTTGAAGGCTAACTTGCGCTTCACTCGAATGTCAGTGAGGGGCAAAGAGAAAGTAGAAAATGAATTAGGTTTTGCATTCATGGCGGTGAACTTGAGGAAGTATATCGCTATGAACAGAAGCCAAACAATCGATAATGGAAATAATCCAACAAAAAATGGTTCCAATCATCAAAAACCGATGATCGGAACCATTTTTATTTATTCTCGGCTAGTTTTGTCCCAGCCTCTTTCCCAGGTTTATTTTATTATTTAATTATTCTGTTTTTTCCCGCGATTTTTTTACAGCATATGTTATACTCGCTGACAATCCTCCCCAAATAACAAGCATTCCCAGAACCATAACGATAATCGCACTAGTACTCATGTCATTTTGCCTCCTTTTTTGCTGACGAATGACTTGCTTCACTTACTGAGCGCCATTTAGGAATAGACAACAGAAGTCCAATTACAAGTGCTCCAGCAGCCACAAACCATCCGGCGTATAAAATAAATGCATCCGGGTAACCTGAATAATTCCCTGTTGGTGTATCAAAAAGTTTCATCATATTTAGTCGGAACAAATCGTATAGCATATAACCAAGTACTACTGGTGTAATCACATTTATACTTAACGGGAACCACCAACCAAGCTTAATATCCGATATTGCATCTGCATGGTCCCGTAAATTTTTAACTAATCGTAAAATCCATGCGACTAATATTACTTCAACTAAACCAAGTAACGCAACACCAAATTGATTAATAAAATAATCTACTGTATCCAGGAAATACAATCCGCCTTGCGTTGCATAAAGCAAAGAAACAATAGCAGCTAATCCTCCACCAAATAAGACCGATTTTCCTCGAGATATTTTAAATTTATCAGATAAGCCTGCAACATAGGTTTCGGTTAGGGACAATAATGAAGTTACTCCGGCTAAAACGAGTGAGGCAAAAAACAAAAAACCAAATAGTCCATTCAATCCAGGAAATTCATTTATAATAGCTGGAAATACGACAAATGCAAGTCCTACACCGTCAGAGACAACCTCATCTACGGCTACTCCTGATTGTGTAGCCATAAAGCCAAGTACGGAAAAAACTCCAATCCCCGCAAGCAATTCAAAACTTGAATTTCCAAATCCAGTTATAAACGCATTGTTAGTAATATCTGATTTTTCAGGCAAATAACTAGAATAAGTGATCATAATCGCAAACGCAATTGATAAACTAAAAAAGATTTGACCATAAGCAGCTACCCAGACTTCCCCTGATAAAATACTACTAAAATCAGGCTGGAAGAATGCTTGAAGACCTTCCAAGGCGCCAGGAAGTGTAATAGCACGAACAACGATAATTAAAAAAATAAACGCTAATAATGGAATGAAAATACGATTGGCAATTTCTATTCCTTTTTTCACACCCCTATATAAGATAAATAAGACGATTGCCCAAACCGCTATTAATGGTAACAGAACTCCAGGAACCATGCTCCCTATCTGCCCCGCATCAACTGTATTATTTAAATAATCTTTAAATAAAAAGCCCTCCGTATCCGAACCCCAACTTAAATTGACAGAGAAAATCGCATACGATATTGCCCAGGCAATAATAACAGAATAGTAAGTGGAAATTATAAACGCAACGAATACTGCCCACCAACCAATAAATTCTGTTTTTTTGTTCATTTTTTTGTATGTCAGCGGACCAGAACCGCGGTACTTATGACCCATGGTGAATTCCATAATTAATATTGGAATACCTGCAGTTAATAATGCAAATAAATAAGGGATAAAAAAAGCTCCTCCACCATTTTCATACGCCACCGCTGGAAAACGCCAAATATTTCCTAACCCAACAGCAGACCCTATTGCCGCCAAAATAAATCCAGCTCTTGTTCCCCATTGAGAACGAGTTTCCATTCTTTAACCTCCTTTTCCTTTTATTGTTAATTAATGAAAATTTTTGAAAGGTTTACTCTTTTCAGATATTTATGGTTGTATTATAACGGCACTTTTATCTTATGTCAAAATATTTTAATATCAAAACTAATTAATAAATTAACTATAGTTATCCCAAGGTAAAAACGAATATAAATACCTACACATTAAAAGAGGCTGGGACATAACGAAAATAGCTGATTAAAAAACGAACAATAAATCGTCCTTGTACTATAAGTAAAGTATAAAATTTTAGGCTTTATCTCGCATGTAAGGTGTCGTAAGACTCCCACTTCAAAATCTTGAGTTGATAAAAAGGTCTAAGTGGGAGAAAACGGCACCTAAATGCCCGATTCGTTTAAAGGCCTTTAGGTCATACCCTTGCGGTACTAACATTCCGTGTAAAAAGCATTCTACTGAATGAAGTTTCACTTTATCGTATAAGAAAAACAAACCGAACAATTCATTTACAATTGTTCGGTTTTTGCTATTTCGTATTTACTTATGTCCCAGCCTCGTTTTAATGCTTTGCTTTTGTAGTTCTTAAAAAATGTGTTAGGATTGCAAAACCAATAATAATAGCCATCGTCACAAGCAACGGTAAGACAATTTGACTAGTAAATCCTATAATTAAATAACCTACAGCTGCAGCTAAAGCTGAGAGAATGGCATATGGAAGCTGGGTCATCACGTGATCAATATGATTTGCTCCTGCCCCCGTTGAGGATAAAATAGTCGTATCAGAAATTGGAGTACAATGATCACCAAATACTGCACCAGCAAGCACAGCTGCCATGGATGGCAACAGCATCTCCATATCTGTAATTGCTGTTACTTCAACTGCTATCGGCAGCATAATACCAAACGTTCCCCATGATGTACCTGTAGCAAGCGCCATAAAGCCAGCAATGATAAAAAATAAAAAGGGTAAAAAAGCTGGGTTTAAGGATGAGTTATTTACAATACCAGCTAAATACTCGCCTGTTTTTAATTCTCCAATTATCGAGCCGATAACCCAAGCTAACAACAAAATATAAATAGCAGGGAGCATGGTTTTCATACCTTCGAGTATAATCTTCACTGTTGAATTGCTTTGTCCGGCTTGTCTAATATGAAACAAATAACAAGTAATAACGGCAACTGCTCCACCAAAAAATAGCGAAAGATTGACATTCGTATTAGCAAATATGGTCAAGATGCTGATATCACCTTCTGCAGCCATTGCCCCAGTAATCATCATGGAAGAAACAGTTGCAATAATTAGTACTGCAATCGGGACTAACAAATGATAAATTCTTCCGTTTTTATTTGGCGTAAAAATATCACTTAAATCTCCAGATACATTGTTTTTATTGGGACCAATCAAATCACCGGTTTCCATTGCCCTTGTTTCATGCTTTTGCATTGGGCCTAAATCCATTTTTAAGTAAGCAACTAAAAATACACTAATAATTGCACCTATTGCATAAAAATTAAAAGGAATCATTTTAATAAAAGCTTCTAAAGGTTCAAGTGAAGTTACTCCATTTGCAGCAAATATCCCGCCCATAGTACCAATAATGTAAGCACCCCAACTGGAAATGGGAGATACAACAGTTACCGGTGCTGAAGTGGAATCAATAATATATGCAAGTTTTGCTCGTGAAATTTTATGTCGATCCGTTAATGGCCGAGCTATTTGGCCAACTGCTAAACTATTAAAATAATCATCAATGAAAATGATAACTCCTAATAATGCACTCATTGCTTGTGCGCCACTTCGGCTTTTCACTCGTTTGATCATCCAATCACCAAATGCGCGACTTCCACCAGACGCTTGTAAGAATGCTGTCATAATACCAAGCAATAATAAAAATGATAATAACAATATATTGCCAATATTAAGTGTGTTATCAGAAATAAAAAGCGAATAAAATTGAACAACAATTTCTTTTATTGCTTCCCATATTCCAAAATCGTGAATGAGTATTGCTCCAACTACAATTCCTGTTCCTAACGATAATAATACATTTCTCGTTAATAAAACGAGCACCAGCATTAGAACTGCTGGAATAAGCGAATAAATCGTACCTTCCATTAATGTTACCTCCACTATAGTTGTTGGCAATAAGGCAGGGAAACATACTGTTAGGGGAAATGGGTGAAGGAAATGAGAATAGGATTTGCTTTTACATTAGAAAAACTTGGCTTGTCGCCAAGTCTTTATGGCGAAAGTTATCGTTTTTCTTATACGATAAACCATAAAGTTTTATACTTTCCAATAGTATAAAAAAGACAATGATAGAAAATAACCTATCATTGTCTTTACAATATACGTTATCCTCCATTTCGATCAGTAGTTCTCCATGCATATTGCTGTTTGCATGACAGTATACTCCTTATTCAAAAGTATACCAGCTATAATAAGTTCGACACTTATTACGCTTCGGCAATAAATCCTTTCATCTAACTTCATCGTTATCATCCTCAGTCAGACTACTAATATCCATTGCGCCTCTACCTCACCGATCTGATAAGGTGTTATTTATTTTATTTAGCAAAGTATATTATAACAAACCATTAATCATTATTCAAGCTGTCTTTTGGGACGGAGATGTTTGGCCCTCTTTCTCCATCACCACCAAAAAATTCTGGTACGTCTCCCATAATCACACGTGAATCCACATAAACTTTTGTACTTATTTCAGCGGTTTCTGTTGTAAATGGAACAACAATCTGTACATTAACTGTAACAGGGATATATATTTCTATTAATGCTGCATTAATGCCAAAATCCCTCATAATATATTCTACATCTGATTGAATACTTCCTACTATTTCAAAATGTACAGGAATCTTGGGACCCAGATTTGCCAGAATTGTACTTCCCGTTGCTTGACCAATTGGGATCTCGACAACAGTCGGATCTTTATCCGCTAAATCATTTGCTGTATCTCCATAATCTTGTGGTGGCATTTCCGGGTCATCGGTATCCAACGTTTTTCCTTTATTCATCCCATATAAAAAGTACTCCGCTCTTTTAGTAGCAGCTCTCAACGCCCGATTCACTGCAGCTGATTTCCAACCAACAATGGAGACATTGTTTTCCGTATTTATTTCCATCAAATCATCAAAGCTAATATTTTCCGTTGATTTGACTGCTTCATTAATTGTTCTTGTTGCAAACTCCTTTGTCTTTTGATTCGCTATATCCATTAAAGGTGGAGTAATGCCTTTATCAACAATGATAATGCTAAGGGAGGTCAAAATAACAAAGGCTATTGTCGTCATGAACAATATTACTTTAACAGGAGAACTGGTTTGCAAATGCAATCTTGGCCGTCTTTTCATGAAAAATACCTCCTCAAAACAAATCTATGCTTGTTTTCAGAAGGTTAGAATTGAATTTTACTCCTATCTTATTTACCATATTTTATAAATAAATAGCGTTCTAGAACTCACTTTAATTTCTTAGAAGTTTTCTATAACCAATTACCATTAACCTCTTCTATTCTCTCCCTTTAAATTCTTGGGACGCTTAGATACGGGATAAGACGTATATGTCTGTTAATAAGCTATTACTGCCTAAGCAATCAACATTAGCGCATCCTTTCCGATCATCCCTACTTTCCATCCATGTTCCCTTGCAGATTCGGTAATTTTTTCTAATGGTGCATGCAATAATTCATCGATCGTACGAACTCCAACCGCCCTACCAGCTACAATCTTTCTGTCAGCCAGTTTTTCATTTAGCAAGTCAATATCTAAAGCTGCACACATAATATATCCGACTTCATTGGCAATGATTAATAAGTCTGTCTTTGGCAATTCTACACAAATCGCAGTAAAAAACATTCCTTCTACTTCTAAAGGATTTACCGTTATCATTCGTAAAAGGCCTCCTTTATCGCTTCTGCCTTATCTATATGCAAACAGAGGCCTTATCGTCACTAATCTATTTATTTGAATACGCTCGTATTAATGTTTCAGCTAAAATATCCCTTAAAAATTCTGGCAAATAATAGTTTTTCACTCGTGATCTTGCAACTTCCGGCAATAGTCGTCCAAATGTAAACGTATCAGCTGTAGCTATGGTATACGTTTGATCAGACTTTAATGGATATTTTTCTTCCAGATAGGCTTGTTTAACAAAAACTTCACCGTTCTTTAATCGTTCCATACATAAGCTCAATCCAGAAAAAGCCATTTTACCTATTATTTTCCCTCGAAAACCAAACCCTTTTAATTTTAATTCAATAAACTCTTTTGAGAATGAAGAACGAATAGTTTCCAGCAATTCTCTCCCTGTCAATTCAACCACACACGTATTGATAGGGTGTGGACATATTCTATGAATATCACCATAAGTTACTACACCAGATGGCAAACTTTCCAGCAACAGCCCCGCATTAAGCATGGAACAATCTGCATTTGTTTGTTGTTTAATGGAATCAGTTAAAGCTTGTAAAACAGGAGTTTCTTTTCGCCAATCGACTTCGAGTGTTTCAGGTAATCGCACAACAGGTTTAGCTAATATACGTTCTGCTTCTTGTTGATAGGTTGTAAGGATCTCCTCTGTTTGGGGGTCTTTCGGCAAGTGGGTAATATTCGTCGTATACGCCTCTTTATGCACTAATTTACCTTGCTCATGATCCCAGGTTAAGATAACCTCACCAACAAAATGACAGTGTTTTCCTGCAGCAGTAAGTAATGTATTATTTACCATCTCACCTTTGCGTAAGAAATGGTGGGTATGTCCACCAATAATAACATCAATATCCGGAAATCGCTTTGCTATTTCCTGATCTTCACTATAGCCAAGGTGAGATAACAGCACAATAATATCTGCTTGCTGCTTTATTTTTCCAATCATTTGTTCCAATTGTTCATAAGGAGGTGATACATACCAATCAAGCAATTGATAATAATCATTAAATGGAGCAGTAAGTCCAATTACTCCAATTTTAACTCCATGCACAGATGTTAATACGACACTCGGATTTAACCAATCTGGTTTCTCATTGTTCATACTGTGCAAGTTTGCACACACTACCTCAAAGGAAGCCTCATCATATAAATGGACCAAATCATCATGTGAGATTGTAATACCTTCATTATTTCCTAATGTTACTACATCATAGCCGGCTTCGTTCATTAACTGCACATTTGCTGTTCCCTTAAAGGCTTCAGCAATTGGATGCATTCGATCAATATGATCACCAATATCTACAATCCAACAAGATTTTCCCATCGATTGACAACTCTTTTTTGCTTCTTTTAAATAACAAGAAACTTGAGACCAATTATCAAAATTACTATGTAAATCGTTTGTGTAATAGAAATATATATGCTCTTTCATTTTGATTATGCTCCTTATACCAGCCCTTGAAAAATCATTCGAATACCAATTATAATTAATAAAATCCGCAAAATCCATTCAAGTGCTTTGCCGGTCAAACGCTGGTTCACGATTGCTCCAAGCTTGCCACCAATCCATGCTCCAGGGATAAAAAAGAAAACATACTTCCACACAATATGCCCCAGCACTATATGTGTCCCGGCTCCAATCAAGCTGATGAAAAAAATCATAAACATAGACGTTGCAGTGGCGATATGGGCAGGTATCCCAAATAGCAGTATCATAGATGGTACCATAATGGATCCTCCGCCAATGCCCAATAAGCCTGATAACATACCAACCCCTAAGGAAAGAAAAAAGCCTATTGTAACAGAAACTTTATAATAATAAGTAGTTCCATGTAATGAAAAACTACGTACACCTTTTGCATCTTCCTTGAATACCCGAGTTGGCTCTTTTCGTTTCATTAACAAAACCAACGAAATACCTATCATAACAAAGCCGAAGTAAAGCAGAAATTGTTCCGTTGCAATAAATTGATTTAACCAGGAACCTATTATTCCGCCTGGTATGCTACCGGACAATAATATCAGTCCAGTCTTATAATCAATCCGGTTATTTTTCCAATAAGCAAAACTTGAAGATAGTGCAGTAAAAACCATTGACACTAAGGAAATGCCGACAATTGCTTGCGGGGTTGCCCAACCAAACCCATCAAAAATCTGAGACAAAAATAGCAAGCTAGGAATAAGAACAATTCCTCCGCCCAATCCCATTAGAGAACCAACAAAAGCAGTTATAATTCCAATCAAAAAGCAAACTACAACAACCAAAATATATCCCTTCCGTCCAAACAGTGATACGTTCTCATCTATAATAGTAGCATTGTTCTTCACCAATGGATATCTAAAATTATTTTTTAACACAACATTTACAATCTAATATAAGTTAAAAACTGTAAATAAACCCCGTTAATGACGTGTCAAATTAAGATATACGTTTATAAAATGAATCAGTGGGGGTTTTCTTTTATCCCCCACTGATTGATAGAATGAACAGAATTAGGCATTGACTTGCAGTTGGATCGCACGCTATTTTCCTCCTGAGTTTCATCCCGTGCATTGAAGGGCAGGTCTTACTGCCAGTTACAGCGGGATAAATATAACAATTACATACTGACCAGTTAGTATCTTTTGGGCGTAATTTAAATTTCCCATTATCAAAAGCAATGTAGCCTATTTATTTCAAAATCCCTTGTAAGAAAATTTTACGATATACTCTAATAAGCTCGTCTGCTGTTACTTCTCCATCTGGATCGAACCAATTATAACTATAGTTAGTTAAACCTAAAATTCCAAAAGTAACCATATCAACACGTAAATCGTTTCTAAACTCCCCGCTTTTAACACCATTTCGCACAATCGTTTCAATATTCCAGCGAAATTGTTTCCGTTTCTGTTTCATACTGTCCATATTTTCAATAATTAAATGCCGCATTTCCCGAAAGAAAACTCGTCCATTGGTACCTTTATCTTTAATATCGTAAATTAATAGTGCAATGATGGCTTTAAGCTTTTCTTGATTTGTCAATGGCTGTTGAATGATTTGCTGTTGCCTCTCTATTAAATCAGCAATGTAAGTAGAATGAATTTCCATTAACAATTGCTCTTTACTATTAAAATAGTAATAAAATGTTCCTTTGGTTACACGTAACTAATCAACGATATTTTGGATAGACGTTTGGCTAAACCCCTTGCTTTAAAATAGTTGAACGCTTGTCTCAATGATTTTATGCCTGATATTTTACGCTCCGCTCTATATAATCTAACTAATGTATCATAATTGCTAATCAGAATCTATCTTTGTTTAGAGGGCATGAGCGCCACCATCAACTGTTAAAATATCTCCTGTGACATAATCAGAAGCATGGGATGCTAAAAAAACTGCAGCACCTTTTAAATCCGTTTCATTCCCTAACCGATTTAATGGTGTTCGATTGAGTATCATATTTTCTGCTTTTTCCATAAGAGCTTGAGACATCTTGGTCGGAAAGAAACCTGGCGCAATTGCATTTACATGAATATTATATTGTCCCCATTTAACAGCTAAATCTTTCGTAAACGTAATAATTGCTCCTTTGCTTGTATTGTACCCAATGGTTTGCATAAAAGACGGTGTTCCTCCGAATCCAGCAATGGAAGCAATATTAATTATTTTTCCACACCTCTGGGAAATCATTACTTTGCCAACCGCCTGACTCATCAGAAAGGTTCCTTTCACATTAACATTCATCACTTTCTCCCATGCCGAAACTGGCATTTCTTCTACCGGAGCTGCCCAGGTAGCGCCACTATTATTAACTAATATATCTATTGTTTTGAAAGAAGCTACCGTCTTTTTAACTACTTCTTCCACATTTTCTGGATTTGTTACATCACAAGCTAATCCAAGTGTTTCCACTTTATATGTCTTTAACTTATTAGCCATCTGTCTACAGGCAGATTGATCTCTGGAACAGATCACAATATTTGCACCTGCTTCAGCCAATGCTTCCGCAATTTGAGCCCCTACTCCTCTAGATCCGCCAGTAACAATTGCAGTTTTTTTTGTTAAATGAAACAAGTCCAAAACGCTCATTAACAGCTCTCCCTTTGTAAACTCAACTTTGGTACTTCTTAATTTCTAATTTTGCATTTTGACATCTATGAACTTCATCCGAACTATCCGCGATTCTCAACGTACGCGCATTTGCATAAAAATGTGTTAACGGAAAATCCTCACTAAACCTGCTGCACCAAAAAGTTGAATCGTACGCCAATAACGTGTTAAGCAATATTTGGTGCAATTATTTTGTCATTGTAAATTCCGGTCTTGCCTGCTTATTTCAATCGTATCCATCATATAAGCTCTTTTAATGTCAATAGCGTAGCTCATCTCTAAATTCAGCAATCCATTTCCAATTTACTCCAAGTTTAGCTAACGATTTCCCACATGATTTTCGTTGCATAGAACGTTATATCAATTATTGTAAAGCCTGGTCAACAGCACCAATAAGCCATTAATTACTCTTTGAGCTATATGACTTTTCGAAATATGAAAAATCTAACTTCATGACTCCTATGAGCATAATTTTTACGTTTTTAAACACGTTTATTTTGTTAAAGCAGACAAGTACATCCAACATACCAACCGGTTAGTATGTTTAGTATACAGATAATTATAATAATAAACAATTTTTTATAATTATTTAAATCATGAAACGATAAAAGAAACTACCCTCTCAAATCTTTATAAAAAAATTACGACTTACAATAAGTAAATACATATTTGTTCTTCACCACATTATTTTTAGATTTAGACTTCGTACATTTTTATTTGAAATGTACCATTAAAAAACTCAAGAGACAGATTCACTTTAATCTCTTGAGTTAATACTTATATTAAGAATTATACTTTCAGTAACTTCTCTATTTCTTTTTCAAACGTTTTAGGCTCTTCTGATGGTTCAAATCGTTTTTCAACCTTTCCTTCTTTATCAATTAAAAATTTAGTAAAATTCCATTTGATTGAATCTCCTACTAACCACTGTGGATATTCTGAAGAAATCTTCATTTTTAATAATTTTTCTGCCATATTTGTTTCATCAAAGCCACGAAATGGTGCCTTTTGTTTTAAATAGTTAAATAGCGGATGCTCATCTGCACCATTGACATCAATCTTTCCCATCATGGGAAAAGTCACACCATAATTTGCTCGGCAAAATTCTGCCGCTCCTTCACTGGAATTCGGCTCTTGCTCTGCAAATTGATTACATGGAAAACCGATTATTTCAAATCCTTGTTGATAATACTTATTATAAAGTTCTTGCAACTGTTCAAATTGATAGGTGAACTGACATTTACTAGCCGTATTAACAATTAAAAGGGCCTTTCCTTGGAAATAGGATAAAGGGATTTTTTCTCCATTTCGTTTCTCAACAGCAAATTGGTAGACGGTCATTATTATCTCCTTCTCTTCATAAATATTGTTTTTTATCTATTAAAATTAATGATTACGTCGAATATTATATACTTTAACGTAAAACCAGGTTGTTCCGCTCCCTAACTTATAGTACCCTTTAGAAACTTTCAACTATTATAGGACTTATATGAAGGAATATCCCCAATTTTTTCAGCTGAAGTAATCGCTTTAACGATAGCTTCTTCTAATACTTTAGCAGCCATATTCCCTATTACATCAACAGAAACAGTTCGATCACCGGTAGCAAGTGCAAAAATAGTATCCCCATCAAGCATCGTATGTGCCGGGTAGATTGTTTTTGCCAACGCATTTTGCGCTACTTGCGATACTTTCGTAGCCTCTGCTTTTGTTAAAGCAACATTAGCAGCCACTACGCCAATAGTTGTATTCATTCCAGGGGAAATGTCACTTTCAAGACTCGTTTCTATATAATTAAGACTGTCGATAATTTTATTCGTGTTTGGATCAATTGGACCAGCAAGAATTTTACCACTTTGCGGATGACGAATATCCCCGAGTGCATTTACGCCAACTATTGCCCCAACTATAATTCCATCACCAAGCTGCATGGAGGCACTACCTAGTCCACCTTTCATACATTGTTTCATACCTGTTATTTTACCAACTGTTGCCCCACAGCCAGCACCAAAATTTCCTTGTGGAAACAACCCTTTTTCAGCCTTTTTAGCAGCTTGATATCCCATTTTCTGATCAGGACGTACCTTTTCGCTGCCAACTGCCAAATCAAACAAAACTGCACTCGGAACAATCGGAACCTTAGCAACTCCTACATCCAAACCAATCCCCTGCTCCTCTAAATATTGCATGACCCCGTCAGCAGCAGCTAAACCAAAAGCACTTCCCCCCGACAATGTGATTGCATGAACTTTATTAACCATATGAATTGGATTTAACAAGTCAGTTTCACGTGTCCCCGGTGCAGAACCCCGTACATCTACACCACAAACGGCTCCATCTTCAACAATTACAACAGAACACCCCGTCATTGCTATCATGTCTTCTATGTTTCCTACTTTAATTCCGGGAACATCCGTAATATTTCCGTAAAGCACGAATAGCCACCTTCTCTCTTTTATCTCGCATCTAAGATAGCGTAAGACTCTTACTTCAAGAGTTATAGAAAATACGAAGCAATCTAAGCGAGAGATAACTACACCTAAATGCCCGACTCGTTCAGGTCGACAGGACAAGAAAAGCTTCTTGGATAAGCATCGCACGAAGAAAAAGTGGTTTTCTTTTTCAAGGACAAGAAAAGCTTCTTGAATAAGCATCGCGATTTTTCAAGGACAGAGAAGCTTCTTGAATAAGCATAACACTAAGAAAAAGCGTTCTTCTTTTTCAAGGACAAGAAGGGCCACAGCAGCAATACTTCGCGGTTTTTGAAGGGCGTCGAGATTTCAGCCTTTGTTCTACTGCTATCAGTAAGAATCAAGGAAAAGCCCAACTGAACAAAGCTCTCTTTATATTTCTTTCTATTATAGCATCATTAAGAAAGAACTAATACTTTTCCGTACCTGGATGAAAATACTAAGATCCATATTGTCAAATACTGTATCAAGCGAAAAGCCTTTTGTCCTTTCTGGAATCTGTTCCTCTATTACACTCAAATTCTCCAAAAAGATCTACTGAATTATGGAGAAATTCTTTATTCAGATCAGCATTAATAATAATACATTTTCAAGATCTTAATAAATCTTCAGGTTGACCTAAAAAAACCTTACTGGAAAGTATTCCTTCCCCCTCAGCCTGAACTGCCTTCAATTTTTTAGGATTCCACGCTACTACTTTTACACTGTTTCTAATATCTACTTCAGCTATTGTTGGATTTCCAGCTCTCACACTGCTTGTTCCAAACTATATGCCAACAATTCTACCTTTTATTAATTGGCATATCTGATTGAAGCAATTATCCTATTTACCCTTTACGTATTTCCAATCAAGAAATAGCCTTCATAATTAAACGTATAAGTTTCTCCTTCTAACTTTTTCTAATTATCGTCATTAAAAACAATATTTTGTTGTTTATAAATAGATAATAATATTTTTTGTTGGATATACAAAAATAATGAAGATGATATTTTATACTTTCCTTAAATCATGTGAGAGGATCGAATGGAATGCATACTTTTCAAGAACGTTTGAAGGACTTAAGAATTGAACACGGATATCTGCAACAAGAATTAGCAAGCATTCTAAATATGAGCACAAGTGCTTATGGTTACTATGAACAAGGTAGAAATGAACCCTCTTTAGAAACGTTAAAGAAAGTAGCCGAAACATTTGGCGTGTCGACTGACTATTTACTTGGTTTAACAAACACAGCTAGTACGAACTATGAATTCAATGATCAATTAACACTTACAAATGAAGAAATGAACGTTGTGAAAAACATGAAGGATTTAGAGCTTTTACAGGAGCTTGGGGAAGATCCAAAAAATGTTGAAAGGCTTCAAAGGTGTTGGAAATTTATTAGAAATGAACTTTTTATCGAAAATAAGAACCAACAGTAAACATGAAAATGCACTTCTGTTCTAGAAAGCTGGCTTTCTCCCTTAGCTTAGCCAGCTTAATATAAAAAATTATCTACGCTCTCAAACTAACAAGTTACTGCATTTCTATACTAGTTTTAGATTTTAAAAATAATCTCCCTAGACAGATTAATGCCTATATAATGCCCCCGTATTTAACGATCCCTAAATCTGGAATAATTACTTAATGGTTAGTTTAAAGCAATAACATACAAAATAAATAATTCATTGACATATTAAGTAAGTAGGACTATGATGAATTTGAAATCGATTTCACCTTACTAAACTTGTCTACTCAAGTATACAAGTTTGGCTTTCATTTGCATGAACACTTGAGCAAAATAGAAAAAGGAAATACAGTTGGAGGTTGATTACATTGGCTATTGATAAGACAAGCTTTGTTCCCATTTATTTACAAATTTGTGAAGACTTAAAATCACAAATATTATCAGGAAAATATCAAAACGGAGATCGTCTTCCTTCTGAAAATGAATTAGTTGAACAATATAAAGTTACTCGTACTACGATCCAGCGATCTCTATCTGAGCTAAGCAATGAAGGTATTATCGAAAGAATTCATGGCAAGGGGACATATGTCCGCTTGAGGAAGGTTCGGGAAAACGTTTGGAATTTCAGTGGTTTTTCAGCTTATGCAAAGAAAACGAATCAACGGCCAATTACAAAAGTTATGAAGCATGAAATCATCACTAAAAAGCAAAAGAATTACTTAAAGTTAATTCGCCTACGTGGTTTTCAAAAGCAAGACAAGCAAGAATGGATGACGTTAGATACGTCCATTTTAAATTTAGAAATGTTTCCTACGCTAGATAAATATGATTTTTCTAAATTATCATTGTATGACACATTAGAAAAGAACTTTGATACAAAACCGAATTATGCACGTCTTCATGTGAAAGCGATTCACGCAAATGAAAAACTGATGAATTATTTCAAAATGACTTCCTCCTCCCCTTTACTAAATGTTCAAGGAACTGTTTTCGATCAACATGGAAGAGCAATTGAAAAAGTGAATGTTATCTATAGTGATCATGCTGATTTTAATGTAGTTATAAATATTTAAGGCTGTTTAAAGAATAATAGATATCAAGGAGGACAACCATGAAAAATCAAATCTTAGGAACACTTTATGGACTAGCAATTGGAGATGCTATGGGAATGCCGTCTGAACTTTGGAGCCGAAGAAAAGTAAAAGCATATTTCGGGAAAATTGAAACCTTTTTAGACGGCCCAAAATCAAATGATGTTGCCAAACACTTTTCAAAAGGCCAGTATACCGACGATACAACTCAAGCACTCATCATTTTAAATGCTTTAATGGAAACTGATTTTGAGCCAAAGGACCAAGTAATTGCTGAAAAGTTGATTGAATGGGCAGAAGAAATCCACGCATTTGATAATGAAATTCTCGGGCCAAGCTCAAAAGCCGCTCTTCTAGCGGTTAAAAACGGTAAGGATGCATCCGAAATCACAGCAAACGCTGTAACAAATGGTGCAGCAATGCGAATTGCACCAATTGGATGCTTATTTAACTCCAATCAATCCGATGCATTAATTAATTATGTATGGCGAGTTAGCAAAGTAACCCATGCATCCGATGTTGCTATTACAGGAGCTGCAATGATTGCAGGAGCCGTCAGTTCAGCCATGGAGAAAAAAACATGGGAAGAAATAGTAACAGATACGATGAATATTCATGACAAAGCACTTGCTTATGGTGCTGAAACCTTTAGTCCGTCACTAAAGGCACGTTTAGAGCTTGGACTCGAATATGCTCATAAATTCTCAAATGATGAAGAAGCGTTTTCCAATCATATTTATCAGGTTATTGGTGCCGGCGTATCAACAAGTGAATCTGTACCAACTGCATTAAGTATTGCTTATTATGCAAAAACTGTAGAGCGTTGTGCAATCTTAGCTGCCAATTTAGGAGGAGACACAGATACAATTGGAGCGATGGCAACTGCCATTTGTGGAGCAAAACAAGGTGCCGATGAAATGGATCCAAGCTATCTCCAAACCATTCATGATAATAATAAGGTTGATTTTAATCACTATGCACAAGCTTTACTGCACTACCGGAAAAATTAACCAAGGAGGATATTAAAAATGACTGAAAACAAGAACATGATTACCGTTCCTTCAGAAGAAAGAATTGGCAAACCGAACGATTTGTTTTTCATTTGGTTTGCTGCAAACATTGGTATTTTAGGTGTTGTATATGGCGCAATGATTGTTGGTTTTCAATTAAGCTTTATTCAATCGACCTTAGCTGCCCTGATTGCCGCACTTTCCTTCGTTCTTGTTGGCTATATTAGTGTGATTGGGAAGAAAAATGGTATTACCACGTTTATGTTATCAAGAGCAGCCTTTGGAACAAAAGGAAACTGGATTCCTAATTTTCTAGGATGGTTGAATTTAGTTGGATGGCTATCTGTTAATGTCGTTACGGGCACCCTGATTTTGCTTTCCTTAGCTACTATTTTTCATATTGACCAAAATAGTACCATCACATTGATTTGCTTGCTTATTTTTGCAACATTAGTTTTACTTTCTGGCTTATTGGATCAACAGCAATTAGCTAAATTACAAACATTTTTCACATATGTTTTTGGCGGACTGACGCTGATTATCTTAGTTATTCTTATTCCACAGACTGACTTTCAACAACTATTTTCTATGCCAAATGGAAGTTGGTTAAAAGGATTCCTTCCAGCTGTGTCTATCATTATGGCGGGGACCGGAATTAGCTGGTCGATTGCTGGAGCAGATTACAGTGCTTATCAGGTACCAACCAATAAAAATAATGCGATTATGTTTAGTGTATTATTTGGGGCTATTATTCCTTTATTTGTAATTATGTTTGTTGGTATATTATTAAGCACTTCTTTACCAAATATTGCAACGTCAGCAAATCCAATTGATGTAATTGCTCATGCTCTTCCATCATGGATTTCAGTATTTTATTTTATAACTGCAGTAGGTGGATTAATCCCACAGTGTATTATTAGCTTAAAATCAGCAAGAGTAAATTTAGAGACGTTAAATATACAAGTATCAAATCGAGGATCATTAATGATTCATGGTGCAATCATGATCCTAATCCCTGTTTATGTGCTCTTTATTTCACAAGACTTTCTATATAATTTTCAATTATTTCTTGGATTACTCGGAATTGGAATCGCTTCCTGGGCAGCTGTTTTTATAGCTGATTACTACTTCAATCGAAAATCCGGATATGATCTAAAGCTATTAGAACCCAAAGGATCACATTCTTTTAACAAAACCGGAATTATAAGCTGGTCCATTGGTGTAATTATCGGGTTTCTATTTACTAACACCGACTTTTTTAGCGGCCCATTTGCTGGGGGTATTTTTCGAGACAATAGTTTAGGATTATTACTTGCCTTTGCCTGTGGCTATATCGCCTATGTTCTTATCCATCCATTTATGAGTGATCGGAGGGAAAATAAATGAAACTGGAACAAACAGCAAATAAACATGTCTTAATTATTGGAGCTGCAGTAATCGATATGATCGTTCATGTAAACCAATTACCAAAAACAGGTGAAGACATTTACGGGAAGCATGTAGAAACGATGGTTGGCGGCTGTGCTTATAATGTACAACAAGTAATAAACCACTTTGGTATAAATCATGATTTATTTGTTCCAGTTGGTATTGGTCCGCATGCTCATATTATTCGTACACATTTAGAAAAGCAGCAAATACCGATTATTTTAGAGGACACGTCTAAGGACAATGGGTGGAATATTTCATTTGTGGAACCGGATGGAGAACGTACCTTTCTTACTATCCCCGGCTTGGAAACAGAATGGCGACATGAATGGTTTCAATGTATTCATCTAGCGGATTATGATTATATTTATTTGTCAGGATATGAACTGGAGGGAACCTCTGGTGAAGTATTAATTCAGGAAATCATGCAAAATAAAGCAAACCACGCCAAAATCATTTTTGATCCTGGTCCGCGCATCGCTTATTTAAATAAAGCTGTATTGGAGACCATTTTAACTGCAAATACAATTGTGCATTGTAACTTAAGCGAATTAAAGGAGCTTATGTCTGTTAAGACGGTGGAAGAAGGTGCAACTTTCCTATATCAAAAAACCAAAGAAGCAGTTGTCATAACAATGGGAGCAGAAGGCTGTTTCTACCTAGACAAGGACCGCTCTGGAATCATTCCAGCTAAATCAGTGAAAGTAGTTGATACCATTGGTGCAGGTGATTCCCATACAGGTGCTTTTATCAGCGGTTTAGCTCAAGGGTTAACCCTTGAGGAAGCATGTCAATTAGGTAACCGTACCTCCGAAAAAATCGTTCAGCAATCCGGCTGTAACTTGGCAAATATACTTTAAAAACGAAAACAAACATCCTGCTAATTTAACAGTAGGATGTTTGTTGTTAATTAAAATCTACAATTCATTGTATTCCCATTATTACTCAAGCTTTTCGCTCTGTAAAAAAACATATTCAAGTAAATCACACAAATTTATCCTCAATCTATACTTTTTAAATCCTTTATATAAGCTGCAACTTCTTCTAAGGTGGATGTTTTGACTTTATTAACAAAGTAGGAGCCAATTATAGCTCCATCAGCACCGTTTTTAAAAACCTCAGCTACGTCTTTTCTTTCTTTAATCCCAAAACCGACATAAATAGGTAGGTCGCTATGCTTTCTAATCCGTTGCATTGTCTCTATATAATTAGTAGGGACATGATCAAAGCTCCCTGTTTTTCCAACCCCACTCATACAATAAGCAAACAGACGATTATTTTTCAACTTTTCCTGTAAAGTAATATTGGAAATGTTCTCATTGTACAGCTGAATTGGGGATGGAAAGTCATTTAACGTAATCATTCTATCAACACAAAGCAGCCCATCATAATCCATTTTCTCATCCAGTAAATGGTATTTGTCCAAGCCGTCCTTATATGTCATTAAAACTATCTTAAATGAATATTTTTCTCGTATTTGCTGTAATATTTTGTTTAAATATACTTTATTAAAACCCTGTTGCAATACTTGTTTATGGCTATTTTGAATAATTTTTCCATCCATATGAGCATTGGCTACTGGTATACCTAATTCAAGTACATCGACATGATATTTTTCCATTATATCAAGAATGGAAAAAAATTGATGTTCATTTGGGTAACAACAAGGCAAGTAAAGTGCAAGTTGTTTCATATCCTTATCCTCCAATCAATTTAAGCAACAGTCCTAATAACGGGCCATATAAGGCGTAGTCTGTTTCACTAAGAATCCGCATAATCGAAGCATAGGATCCAATGTACGGTAGTAAAAGTGCTTGTCCAATAATCAAAATGAAACCATTGGTGAAAGAGCCGATTAATGCCCCACGTACACCCCCGGTGGAGTTACCAAAAATAGCTGTTACAGCTCCCGTAAAGAAAGTAGGAATAAGAGCAGGAAAAACTGCAATTGGATAATCAATCATTGCTAAAAAGACCATACCAACAAAGCCTGCAATTAAACTTGTTAAAAACCCTACAATTACTGACGTTGGATAATTTGGAAATAATAGAGGTACGTCTAATCCTGGCTTTGCATTTGGTATAACTTTATCAGCGATACCATGAAATGCAGGAATTATTTCTGCTAAGAGCATTCGTACGCCGGACAGTATTACTGTAATCCACAGACCAAATTGTAAACCGTTCAATAAAGAAAATGTAAAGACATCTCTTCCTTCACTAATATTATTGGTAACCCAGCTCGGACCAGCTATAAAAGATACAATAAGGAATAACAAAAACATGATAATTGTAAGCGCAATCGTCATTTCGCGAAGAAAGTTTAAACGCTTTGGAATTTTAATGTCTTCCAAATCACGCTCTTTATTTCCTAATAATCCACCAAGTTTTGCTGCTATCCAAACCCCACTAGAACTGGAATGACCAAGCGTAAACCCCTCCCCACCTTTTACATTCTTCATAAGGGGTGCAACATAAGAACAGGTGAAAGTTAAATAAAACCCTAAAATAAAGGAACCTGTTAATACTAGTGGGATAAATCCCATATTTGTACCAAATTTTAGTAGGGCAGCAATTAATCCTGCGTAAAAAAAGGATACGTGAGCAGACAAATGCACATATTTAAATGGTGTTAATCTGGCAAATAAAATATGGATAATAAATCCTAATGCAAATATTAATGCCATTTCTGTTCCTATTTCCACAAAGCTTTCTGTTTGTGCCTCTGCAAGTGTTGGAATTTCTGCATTCAGGTGAAAAACTTTACTTAGCATTGGCTGTAATGGAAGCAATGAAATTCCTAATGATTGCGCCCCAGTATTAATGAGTAAAAAGCCAATCATTGTTTTAGCAGTACTTGAAACTATTGAATCAAAGCTTTTTCTTTGTGCCAACAGCCCGATAAGTACAACTATACCGATTACAAATACTGCCTGACTGAAAACATTATCAATCAGATACATGATAAAATCCATAGTTGCTCTCTCCTTAGATCGTATTCAAATGCATGAATGAATTGTTATTTTAAAGAGTTTGATAGTTATTAAAACAACTGGATGTCCTAACCTTGAAAATATCTGGAGTAACCTATAGCGTGCATGAGTTACTCCAATAATTACTGTTTGTACATAAATGTTGATCTAATCTTCACGCCTGCATATATTTATCGAATTACTTTTAATAATTCAGTTCTTAACAACTCTTTATCCATCATATTGTCAATTCTCACTATTTTTGCTTTGGAGTGCCGTAAAATATCTGCAAAATCTGAGGTAGTAATGACAACATCATAATTATCTGCGCTAACAGAGCCAATATCTGAAGCCTCTACATTTGCTTGAATCCCTTCTTCAGCTAACACCTGTTGTGCAAAAACTCTAAGCATCATGCTACTTCCTACACCTGCTCCACAAACTGTAACAATATTTAACATTGTTTACCCTCCCTTTGAAATATTTTCATAATTTCCTTCGGTGTTTTTGCATTTAAAATTGCAGCTAATTTATCTTCTTGATTTAATACTCCAACTAACTCAGATAATGCAGTTAAATGGGTTTCATGATCTATAGCACAAAATCCGATAACAATTTTAACCGGATCATTGGTTCGATGACCAAATTCAATTGGTTCCTTCAATGTAACGATGCTAAAACCAATATCCTTTGCTCCATACTCTGGTCTTGCGTGAGGCATTGCTATACCAGGTGCAATGACAATATATGTGCCATTTTCGTGGACGTTATCAATCATAGCCTGGATATATGTTTGTTCAATAAGATTATTTTTCAAAAGTATTTCCCCACTACACCTAACAGCACTATCTCTATCTTTCAGTTCTGCTTGTGTCATAATTAACTTCTCATTTAGTACTTCTATTAACACAGGATTTGTACTCCTCTCTATTTTTGGCAAATTCGTTGCATCATGCTGAAAATAATTCTGTAATTTATTATGAAGTGCTACTGGATCATGAATGGTACAATAGGGATAAATAATATGAAGAATATCCAACACAAGTAACTCTTCTCCTTCTAACTTTTCAAGCATCAATGTTAACTTTTGTATATCTTCTTTAGATAGTACAGGATTAACAGTTACAACCTGTGTCTCATTCATTTCTAGCGGGACTGTCGTAATTACTAAATCAATTAATTCAGTCTGTACAATTTCATTGGCCTGTCTTGCCGGAAAAGAACCGAATACACGGAGATGAAATAAGTTCTTTAATTGAGTTGCTAACATTTGGGATGTACTCATACCTGTATCACAAACAATGATCACAACCGGTTTTCTGCGTATACTCTTTTTTTGTCTCTCCAAAGCAGCAGTGACATACATCGTAATGAATGAAGCTTCGTCTTCATTGAAAACAATACTTAGTTTCATTTCGATAACATGAATTGCTTTCAAGACATGCTGGTGAATATAACTATAATTTTCTTTAATCTCATCCAATACTGGATTAGCGATTGTTGTCCCATTTCTAATTCGATACAATGCAGGTCGCAAATGGGCAAGTAACCCATTAAATAATTGTGCATCTTTCATTAATGGCATCTGAAATGACTCTTCCAGTTGTTTTATAAACTCTCTGGTAACCATTTGTAAAGGTAACCACTGATCGTTTATATTTCCATATTGCTTTGCATCCTGCAAACTACTGCTGACAAGTTGAGCAGCAAAGTATAGAACTTCATTCTCAGGAAAATTAATATGGAAAAGACGATCTATTTCTTCTTTTAGGAAACAGGCAACTTCGTATTCCCTTGTTTCCCGAACACTATCTGCCGCAGCTCCTTTTTCTAACATTTTTTCCTGTTTTACACGTGTAATTGCAAGACCGAGATGAAGCATGACTCTAAAATAGGAATGATCAGAAATGATAATTTGAAGTTCTCTTTCTGCCATTCCAATAATATGAATAAGATGGTCAATGTCCTCAGAAGAAAGAAACTCATGGAGAATGGATTGCTTTGTATTAGAGATCTGAATGCGATTTCTTTTTTCCTCTCGAAAAAGCGCTAATAATGCTTTTCGGATAGCTAATTCGGTTCCTTCTATCTTTAAACCTTTATATGGATAGGACATTAGTGATAATTGATGAGAAATGAGCCATTTTTTCCACAGTTTCATATCATTAATGACTGTATTTCTGGAAACTTTTAAAAAGTTCGATAGTTGATCTATCGTTACATATCCATGCTGAATGAGCAAATAGTGCAATGCGTGATATTTTCGTTCTTCCGGAGTGTGATAGCTGAATTCTTCAAGGTCAAGAAGATCTTTTACCTTTTGCTGTTCAAGCTTATGAAGCTCTACCCGGATGCCGGCTCCTTTTTGACGTTGCAATGGCGAAAAGGAATGTTTATTAAAAAAATCGTCTATTTCCATCAAATCATTGTAAATTGTACGCTCACTAACTGAAAAATGGTCAGAAAGTTCGTTGATCGTAAAAAATTGATCATTTTCCATTAACAACAGCATAAGATCTCTAGCTCGACTATTCATCTTATCTCCACCTCATCTTCATTATAAGTTCCTATGTAAAACGGTACCAAGACCAAATAATTGCAGGTTAACTTGCAATTATTTATGAATCTGTTTCAAACGCGAATTGCAATTTGTTATATAATAAAGAAACTATCTGCTAGCTTTATTCTCATATAACAAGTTTTATTTATTTGTGTAGTTTATCCAAATAAGGTATTCCTACTTCCTATAATGCGAAACTTCATTCCCCGTTGATAAAAGTATTAGAAAAACTTAGCTTTTTCGCCAAGTCTTTAGCGAAAGCTGTAGCTTTTCTTATACTACAAAGCCTACAGTTTTATACTTTCCTATAGTGGAACAAGAGCTAAAATCTCAGGCAACCATGAAAACCGCGATGTATCGCTGACGTAGTTTTCCTAGTCCTTGAAAAATTGCGATGCCTGTTCGAGTAGTTTCTTCTAGTCCCATTGAATCCGTTTAAATACCGCTATTTCCCACTTAGATTTCTCCATATTCCGTATATCTATTGAAAGTCTTACAGAATCTTAAATGCGAGATAAAAGAACCGTAAATAAAAGATCATAAAAAAATCCCCCTTTGAGCAGGGGGATTTATCACTTATCTATTTTATTCATGCATGCCAATTACATTCTTTGTTTAACCATTTTATCTGCTAAAGCTTTGTTCAATAGTACATATTTATCGTAACTCATTCAATTTCGTATATTCGTTCTCCATGCTTTATCTTTGTCAATCATCTTCTGAACTGCAAAGATCGCTAAAAATTGGACAATGATAATAGGAATTCCCATCAGCCCGGAAACTATTTCTAATGGAGGCAATCCACCCATCCGCATCATAATGAATGTAGTCCAGTAATTACTGCCACCACGATAATTCGTAAATATTTAGAAGGCACAAATTTACTCATATTATCTGTACTTGTATACGATGCAATTAAGACGTAGAGTCACGCGTTGTCGTTAAGAAAATCATCATAACCGTTATGTTAAACGGATTGTCTTTTACCAAAAACGCTTTCTTTAGCAACTACTTCTCGCTTTATAGTCAGTAGATTTTCACGCATGGACTTGTTTTCAATTATCGAAACACTGGGAAAAAGCACTCTATCATAAGCAACAAGAATATTACCATCTTCTCCACTATTGACAAATCCCATCGAAACATAAACCACTCCGCCTGTTTCCATCTTTTCTTCATCTTCTCCGTTGCTACTTCTAATGTTCATCCATGTCTGAAGCCTCTATGTCAAAAATGGTATTAAGGTACGGTAATTCCATTAAATTTACCATCAAGCTGATACGTATCCTGTTCAGTTACCAGCACCTCTCCATCCTCCTGTAAATAAGCAACGATTTTACTTTGCTCTATAGAATAATCTACTGCAAAAACTAGAATGGGTATTATCAATATACCGATTACTAGTGCAACTAACAGGTGAGCTTCTTAACCATAAATTTACCTCCTTATAGCACTGAAACTAAAAAAGTTCATGTGCATATCTTAAATTACAGTTAAGAAGCTCATACAAACCGTTATTTTCGTTTCCGCATCATATCTAAAGCCTTTACAGGTTTTGTCATTTCTATTTTTACTATCATCATAGGATGTGCAGCCCGTTCAATTGGTTCTCCACTTTCATCCCACATCTTATTTATTTTTTGATATACATGAGTGAATCCAGGACCATAGAATTCAACCTCATCCCCTACCGAAAAACTGTTCCGCTGTTGAACGGTCGCAATTTTTGTTGTTTCGTCATAATCAAGAACTTGTCCGATAAATTTATACACAGGAATTTTTCTTCGTTTACCAAATAATTGCTGTTTTTCATCGGGAACCCCATAATAGAAACCAGTCGCTAGTTCCCGTTGAGCTACTTTCCACAACTCGTCTTCCCATGCTTGCTGAAATACAAAGTTATGCGGATCATTGCAATATGCATCTACAATACTGCGATAAACATTCGATACCGTCGAAACGTAATGGATAGACTTCATTCTACCTTCTATTTTTAAGCTGTCGACACCATTTTCGATAAAATCGGGAATATGATGGATCATCGACATATCCACCGCACTCATGGAAAATGGTTCATCAGCATCATCGCTATAAACAGGTTGTCGTTTCCCAGTTACGTCCATTTCAAACAAATCATATTTCCAACGACATGATTGGGAACATCCCCCCCGATTTGCATCTCGTGCTGACATATGATTCGACAATGTGCAACGGCCAGAATATGAAATACACATCGCTCCATGAATAAATGCCTCTATTTCTATATCTGTATGTTGTCTTATTTCTTTAATTTCTTCCATGCTTACTTCCCTTGCAAGTACCACTCGTTCTAATCCTTCATTTTTCCAAAAATTAAGCGTTTCATAGTTAGTTGCCGATGACTGGGTGGATAAGTGAATTGGCAACCCGGGAGCTTCGGTTATACAAATTTCAATTAAAGCAGGATCTGATACAATTACCGCCCGAATACCAATATCTCTGATCTTCCGAAAAAAATCACCAGCTCCTTCCATATCTCCTTCATGAGCAACCATATTGGCAGCAACATACACATGTGCTTGATGCTCTTTTGCAAATCTTACCCCGTCTTGCATCTCCTCATAAGTAAAGTTTCCTGCTCGACTCCGTAAGCCATACGCATTTCCGCCAATATAAACAGCATCGGCACCATAATGAATGGCTGTTCTTAACTTTTCCAGCGTTCCAGCCGGAGCTAAAACTTCTGGTTTTTTTAAATTTTTTTGCATTTCTTACCCCTAACCTTTCATTCCTCTTTAAACAGATTTTAACTACTATTATTTAATTTCATCTGGATCTTTTAAAAAGAAGCCTTCATCTAAGCTTCGCTGCTGTGGGTGAAGCTTCCAGATTTGTTCATTCAAAGATTCAATTAATGACGATGACCAGTTATCGTTTATTAATGCTTCTTTTGCTTTAATAAAAAGACTTGCAATCTGAACAAAGCTTTCCCTAGGTGTAAAAATGCCATCTAATTTCCAGCGCTTCAAATTAGCATGATACAATGTTTCTAAATGAGGCAACAAATTAATATCGCCCGTATTAAAAATATGCGTTCCATTTGTATCTTCATAAATGGAATAATGTGTATCGGGTTTCTTAGGCTCAGACAAATATAGGTCGTTATTCTCCGTACGCTGCACTTTCGTGAAATTAAAATAATTGGTAACTAATGGACGCTTCGAATGGTGAATACATGTTGCACCATAAACTAAAACCTCGACTGGCACCATTGCTTCAGCTGCAATTGCTGTTAATTCTTCATACGTCAATTCTCTAGCTAACACAGTTCCAACAGCTCCACGATTTGCCCAAAAGTTAACCTGCTTCCCACTAGTAATCATCGTATGTGGGTCATAAATGTACGACAAATTCAATTGATTTGTTTTTAACAGATGAATAACACCAGGGTCACCTACTGTAATTGAATTTACTCCAATGTCCTGTAAAATTTCCATGTATGGAAGAACCAATTTAATCCGATCATTATGCATAATTGCATTCATTGCGACACAAACTTTTTTCTGATTCCGATGAGCAAGATCGGTAATTTCCTTAAGCTCTGCTTGAGAAAAAGAGGCCGGTAACCGTAAACCAAACCTATCTTCTCCAACATACAATGTATCAATACCAACATTTATTAATGCTTCAGCTTGCTCTATCGATTCTGCTGTAGCTATAAGTTCAATCATTCACAACCATCCTTATACATAAATTTATAGAGGAATTTTTCAATTTTTCCTAATTTAAATACGTGTTCCAAAAGAGGGGGATAGACCTGAGAACGGCTAAAATCGTGGGCATCCTTGAATGACTACGGAAGCCTTATCCCTGAAAATTAACGATGTTTGCTATCGACGTTTTTCCTTGTCCTGAAAAAGAGAATCACGTTTTCTCTCGTAAAGCGTATTGCTGTCGAAGTCGAAACCGTCCTGTTACAACTTCGACACTCTCACTTTCTGCTAAGTCAACATTTGAAACGTCCCTTTTACAAGGCTTTTTGAACATATTTTATTAACTATTCCATCTACTAATACTATTTTCCCTGAAAAGCCTTCACACAAAGACAGACTTTTATCCTAAAGCACGTTTATGAGCATTTATGTTAAATTAACTGATTCCAGCTCAGAAGTTTACTTCTCCCATGGAAAAGTACAAAATAATCATAACATAAAATTGAAGTGGATTGTATGGGATATTAATGGCGTTAAGATATATCTTACCTCTATACTTAGTAAACGAAGTCAAGCTGGCTGTGAATTGCCAGTTTGACTTATGCTTTTTATATTACCAACCAATGCTCTGCTTGGGATTTATTTTTTATTGGAAAGTGTTCTATTTCTATTTCTGGTATTAGGCTTTCAAGCTTTAGACTCTTTTTTATCCATTTTTCATCACTAACCATAGCAATTTTATTAATATCCTTTACATATTTCCCTAGTTTAAATTCTTCTTTAATTCCGTTTAATGTCACACCTTGCATTTCATCCATAACAAGTAAAATAGTAACCTTACTATGTTGTTGTCGTTTCATCATAAAAAATTCTTTAAATTGGTGAATATCTTCTCCTGTAACCTTTTCTTGAATCTCTACTTTTAAAACATTGTCAAATGGAGCTGATTTCATTTTAATCATCCATTTCGCCTCCTATAACAGAGTTGTAAAAAAGAGATGAGGGATAGACAGTTAATTCTTCTGTTAAACTAAGCTTAACACTCACTTATATTTTTGTTCCCAGCACATTATTTCCTTAAACATCTGGTTAAAAAACGAAACTTTATCCAAAGACCATACACGCTACTCATTTCACTTAAAATTGCTTCTACTGGCGCTCTACCATTAGAAACCAGTTCGTGTTTGCCAAAACATGACTTCTCTTATAGTATTTAGATGATAGATTCGACTATTTATACTCGTTTTCGTTAAAGGTGGAAAGATAAAAAATGAATCAGACAGCTGAAATTAGAGGCTTGCTTTTAGTTATAACAGGGGCCTCTTTTTGGGGTGTAGGGGGTACTGTCTCTCAATATTTATTTCAAGCGTATCATATAGAAGTAAATTGGCTCGTATCTACTCGTTTACTTTTTGCTGGTATACTTTTATTAAGCATTCAATTTTTCTTGAAAGATCGATCTCAAATTATCTTCATTTGGAAGAGTAAACGAAATGCTCTTTCATTAATAACTTTTGGTTTATTCGGTATGCTTGCCGTTCAATATACTTATATGGCTTCTATTAATCACGGAAATGCAGCTGTTGCAACACTTTTACAATATCTAGCACCTGTAATGATCATTCTTTATTATGTGATAAGAAGGCAAACCAGTTTAACTATGCAAGATGCCATTACAGTATTGCTTGCATTAGTTGGCTGCTTTTTAATACTGACCAATGGTTCCATCGACCAATTATCTGTACCTATTCCCGCAATAGTATGGGGTATCTTATCAGGTGTAGCATTAGCTTTTTATACGTTATATGCAGTGCATTTATTAAAACAATTTGATTCCCTTGTTGTCGTAGGTTGGGCTATGATAATTGGTGGTATTTCGCTAAGTACCCTCCACCCTCCATGGCATATTGAGTTTACAAGTTTGAAGGTAGACGCTTATCTATATATCTTATTTGTCATCATATTTGGCACAATGCTCGCATTTTGGTTCTACATAGAGAGCTTACAAACACTTACTCCGAAAGAAACAAGCCTATTAGGAAGTATTGAACCATTAGCAGCTGTCCTCACCACCGTCTATTGGTTAAAAGAGCCTTTTGGCTATTTTCAATGGCTGGGCAGTGCATGTATCATCGGCATGATTATAATTGTAGCGTTAGGAAAAAGAGCTAGTGCACCAGCTAAAGGGTAATTCAAAACTACTTCCCAAACTTTCATAAACAAAATTCGATTAAAAAGAGAAATGGTATTGTATTAAAAAGCCTACTTTGAGTTCATTCCATAAAAAGAAATGAGACTGGGACAAAAGTTAATACGAAATAGCAAAAACCGAACAATTCATTTATAAGTTTGTGTTTAGAAAAACTTGCTTATCGCCAAATCCTTAACGAAAGCCATAGTTTTTCTTATACGATAAAGTGAAACTTCATTCAGTAGGAGTTTTCTTCCATCTCCTACTGAAAGTTAGTACCTCAGGGGGTATGACCTAAAGGCCCTTAAACCAATCGGGCATTTAGGTGCCGTTTTCTCCCACTTAGACCTTTTGTATCAACTCAAGATTTTGAAGTGGGAGTCTTACGGCACCTTACATACGGGGGATAAAGCCTAAAATTTTATACTTTACTATAGTACAAGGACGATTTATTGTTCGTTTTTTAATCAACTGTTTTCGTTATGTCCCAGCCTCATTATTGTAAGTTAACCAATGCATAAATTCCCATTTAGCGTTTAATACCTACTGTTATACCCGCCAAACGTGGCTACAGGATTTTCTTGATTACAATCATTGATCTATATTGTCTCTGCACTAATTTACGTGCTATTTGGTGTCCTGTTCGAATGTTTTCTTCCATACTACTACCATATTCACTATTATACTCCCTCGGATTACTTCTTCCTTTATGCCAAAAGGAAAAACAGCTACAACAAGTCCAAATATTTCTTCACAGGCAACTCGCATATCAGTTTCCACATCCGCAAATTCAGTTTAAATTGTTCTTTTGAAACGAGTGGTCCCATTTCAGTATCCGAATACACCCATTACCAAGCTTAATCGTTTCTGTCCGCTTCACTAAGTAAAATTTCGAATTTATGCAATACCTTATTCGCTATTCTGGCTAAAAATTCACACTTTCTTGGTGCATCGATATTTTCAACATCTTAAATCAAACCCGTTTTAGTAGACATCATCACCTGTTTATGACAAAATATATCTTTGTACACTCATATCACGTTCTATTTATAAAAGAATGTAAAGCAAAATTACAATGAAAAAGCGGTACTTTAAAAAATAGTTTATATGTTTAGTTTCTTATTCTGCAATACCTACCTGGAACTACTAATAATAGCATTATTAAAACAAAGCGATGTCAAACATCATAGTTATTGGAGTTGACAAAATGAGTAATCGAAATAAAGGAATTATTCTATTATTATTGTCGGCATTTGGTTTTTCAATGATGGCTGCATTTGTCAAACTTTCAGGGGACGTGCCTACTATACAGAAAACATTATTTCGTAATGTTATTTCCATGATTATTGCATTCGGTCTTGTTAAATATTATGGAGCACGACTTTTTGGAAGGAAAGAAAATCAAAAACACCTTTTGTTACGGTCAATCCTTGGGGCAATCGGAGTAATTCTAAACTTTTACGCAATTGATCATCTGGTCTTGTCAGATGCGGATATGCTCAATAAAATGAGCCCATTTCTAACAATTATGTTTGCTGCTATATTCCTAAAGGAAAGGACACGACCATTTCAGGTAATATCCATTGCTATTGCGTTTATTGGTACATTATTTATTATTAAACCAGTCTTTTCGTTGGACATCATCCCTTATATCGCTGGTTTTTTCTCGGCTGTGTTTGCAGCAGGTGCTTATACTGTTTTACGAGTATTAGGCAGAAAAGAACAATTTTATACAGTTGTCTTTTATTTTTCATTTTTTACTACGATGATTTTATTACCTTTTGTAATTATATTTTACGAACCAATGTCTTGGCATCAATGGATTTACCTTTTAGCCGCAGGTATTTTTGCCACAGTGGGGCAATTTGGCATTACCATTGCTTATAAATACGCGCCAGCTAAAGAGATATCGATCTTTTTCTATTCCACAGTTATTTATTCAGCTCTTATTAGTATTGTTTTATTTGGACAAATTCCTGATGTGCTAAGCATAATGGGATATATTATTATCTTTGGGGCTTCTCTTTATATGTTTTTGAAAAACAATCACGTAAGTCAATTAGAAAAAGAAAAACACCAGTAATCGTTCCTATGGCGATTCTGGTGTTTTGCTCTGCTGTTTTTTCCTCTTTTCTAGTAAACACGCAAGCAATGACATGGTTGATCTATAATTAAAACCTAAAACTTTTTGATACTTCAAATAACCCCAAGCTTAACATTTATCATCAAAGAAATAATTTAGTAAAATCGGCTCACATCTCAGAGTGATTGTGGGTATCTATTTTCAGCTCTCCCTCATTTATAATGGCTGTTACATATTCTCTAATTTTATCTCGATTATTCGTATGAAGTTTTTTATATACTTTACTCACATAATCTCTTACCGTCTTCTCCGATAAATGTAATTCATTAGCAATCTCTGTGTTTTTATAACCTTTATAGATGAGATACAGGATATCACTATCTCGCCAACTTACATGAATACCCTTATCCAACAAACCCCCTCTAATTTTCTGTTTTATATCATTACAATCTGTTTCAACATTTTTAAATAGTTGTTCAACAATTTCGTTGGCAAATACAAATTGTTGATAATATACATTTCTAATGGAAGAAATAAGCGCATCTCGACTGCTACAACTTAATAGGAACCCTACGACTCCTTCAGCAATTCCCTTTTTAATTAAATGTAAGTCTATAGAAGAATAAATGTAAATAATTTTCATATCGGTATATTGCATCTTTAATTCTCTAGTTATATGATGTGCATTATTAGATTCATTAATTAAATGAACTAATAATACATCTGGAATAAATTCACTTAACTGTTCAAAACAATTTGCACTGTCATATCCTAATTCGATTACTTTCATATCTTTCTCTTCTTCTAAAATAATTCGCAAGCCTTGTGTAAATATTTCATTTGTATTAACTAATCCTATATTTATCATCTTTTTCACCATCATTAACTAATTTCAGTTTACATTCTGTAGAGTATTAGAGCTTTTGGATTAACATCAGTTATCGTTTCACAAAGTAGCCACCGCAACATGAAAGTTAGTTAGACTTATCCTAATCAATTAAATACATCTCACTTACTTTCTAACTAATTGTGTGATATACAAGTCTTTTTTGTATACTTTTTTATATACACATTTCCTTGACTATAATACATATTACCCACATCACCTCTACAAATTCTTTACAACTATAAACCATGCATTGTAAATTCTTCTTAGTATTTCTTTTTAAATCCTTTGTTTTAAGTATTAAGACTGGCTGCGAATCCTTACTTTACAGACAATGTCCCAAAAAAATAGGCTTCCCCTTCCTATACATATTAAAGCCCTATTTTTGCAATATATAACGAAGCAAAAATAGCCAGCACAATGTCCTTGAGCAATGTTAGCCAGTTACACTTACATTGAAAAATTTAAACCGCTTCATAAAAGTCTACAAAAAAAAGACGCTAAAATAGCGCCTTTACTGATTAACGTTTGTAAAAAACACACCATATCTGGTACATATTCAACATGTTACATATTGTATTTTCTCCACTGAGCATACCAATTTGTAATCATTGCTTCAGGAACGGTTCCTAACTCGTATTTTAAAATTTCCTTTAATTTCTCATATTGATGTTGGACATTCACATTATCGTTCGTAAAAGAGAACAATTTCATTAAAGCAAAATGTGCTTGTTCTAATTCGGGGTAATGAGTAGTTATTTTTAAATACCAATCTTTTGCATCTTCATACTGTCCACTCGAAAAGTAAAATTCTGCTATTTTTAAAGAGGTATCTAACCATATTTTCTCATATCGATTTTTCTCAGACTCCGCCCACCAATAATCATATTCATCAAAATATGGGGCTGTATAAAACTCCATTGCTTCTATACACAGCTGAATATTGTCAGAACTGATTGGTGATGCAGAATATATTTTTTCTTTCCATAGCTCTAAATTAATTACTACATTTTTAGTAGAAAGAATGTATCCTTCTGTTGTATTTTCCAACTTAAAAAAACCTGGATACTTCTTTAAAGTTTTGCGTACATGATATATAGCTGTATATAATTGAGCATAAGCACGCTCAGGTTCTAAGTCAGACCATAGTAACTCAATAAGCCATGATTTTCTGACTAATTTTTCTCTTTTATGAAGTAAATATAAAAATAATTCCTTTACTTTTGCTGTACGCCATGAAATTATTTCAATCTCATCATTAATGTTTGTGATTGAAAAATTACCGCATACATTTAATTGCAACGATTTTGTTTCTACCTTATTAGGGAAAGATTGCAAAACAACGTTATTCTTTAAACGCTCCATCGTTTTTTGGAGACGGTCGATTCGAATTGGTTTTAACAAATAGTCTAACGCATTAATTTCAAATGCATTAATTGCATATTCGTCATAGGCTGTCACAAACACAATGTGTATATCAGGATTTATTTCTAAAATTTGTTCAGCCAGTTCAAGTCCATTTACTTGTGGCATATTAATATCTAAAAAAACGATATCTGATTTTGTTTTCTTCACGGTGTCTTTTACAAGCAATGGGTTCGTCAATTTTGCAACTATTTGAAGCTCACTTGTTTTAATTAATAGATTCTCTAAAAAATCTAACGCTATTTGTTCATCATCTACTAAAATTGCTTTCAATCCTTAGAACCCCCTTAACAAGGAATAAATATTACAACTCACTAGAGAAGGTACATAAAATATTTATACAAGATTTTCACATTATATTGCCTGTTTAGAAAATAAGCTAGTATAAGTTAAGCGTCTGTTTGTTTTTTCATCAACTCCTATTATTTTTATGAATATATAGTCCTAGCACTTTTTTACTAATTCAGTTTTTTTATTTTAATTATTTTATGATAACTATTACTAATAACTATGCCTTATTCTATTATATTCCAATAAATACGTTTTCTCCATAAAAAACGTCTTTTATAACAAGAATATATTAAATTTAATCTAGGGAATATTCCTACATAATTCGCCTCATAAGTACTATTTATCATCTTTTTAAAGAGTGAACTATTCAATGTCTGGTACGGATGAAGGAACAACTGTTATCATATGTATTCCTTCGAAGTATAAATAAAAGAATATAAGAAGAGCATTGTGCTATTCCGTAATATTTGTCGATACAAAGCTCTTCTTTTTACTTCAGTGAGTATAATTTTTTCTTCTACTTTCTAAATCAAACTTTTTGTTTTAAACTATGCGATCTATGCTCGCTTTTCTAGGTTTCTAGCCGTAGCACTTTTTTCAACTTCTGTATGATCACGGTATGTTCCCATTGTTTTATCTACAGTTGTATGCGTTACACCAAACCAATAATTTTCATTTTTATAATGATGCCAAAGATGAGTTTTTTTAATTTTCTTTCCTAATTTAGTAAGTGGTTGAATTGGCTTATGTGCGATAAAGTGTTTCCACTCATAGTATAGAAAATACCCGACAACTCCAGTAGCAAAAGCAGTTGTAAGATTCATATTCCTAGTAATAAGGTAAAATACCCCTGCTAAAATTGTAAAATTAGGCAAACTAAACCACAATGGTAAAAAAAGTAACTTTACGTTATTCGGATCTACATGATGATCATAATGTAAGCGCTTAATTAATTTTAGTAAAAATGAATTATCCGGCTTTTTAATATGAAACAAAAAACGATGAATCATATATTCGCTTAATGCATATGTCAGCATTCCGATCAACAATGTAATCCATGACTGCCAAGTAAGTAATTGAGGTATAGTAAAAGTAATTAAACAAGCAAAAATGATCAGCATAACGAATACATCAGGAAATGTAATAAACTCCTTATAATATTTTTTCAACCTTCATCCCTCCTTTAACTTATGTTTTGTTAACAATACAAAAAATTATATAATTTAGCAATAAAAAACGGAAAATTCATAACTTTTTTGTTTTATGGTCATCCAGGGGATTTTATCCATATCTAAAATTTTCTCACCTTATTCCTAGCAATCTTGCTAAATAAATTATTTACATTTATAATCATAGTTAATTTATTTTTTGTCTGTATACTTTTATTTAGTTTATGCAAAAATTTACATATGTTTATCATTCCATGCAGTAATGCAGTATTTCCACTGCAAAGCAAGATACTCATCTTAAATTTTACATACAGGAGATGATTACATGAAAGGACAGCTGCGAAAGGTAGGTATCTTAGGAACAGGTTTTGTAGGTTCAAGTACAGCTTATTCATTAATTAATCAAGGTATCTGTGATGAATTATTATTGGTCGACATTAAAGAAGAAAAGTCAATAGGAGAATCACTCGATCTTACCCATTGCATGGATTTCCTTCCCTCTAAAACAAAGATTTGGACAGGAACTGCATCGGATATGGGCCATATGGAGATCATTATTATTACTGCAGGCCCACCTCCAAAAGAAAATCAAACTCGACTCGATACCCTTGAAACAAGTGCCAATATTATGAATGATACGATTCCAAAAATAATGGCTAGTGGATTTAATGGTATTTTTCTAATTGCCACAAATCCAGTCGATATTATTACATATCATGTGTGGAAACTATCTGGCTTGCCACGTCATCAAGTAATCGGAACTGGTACTTCCATTGATTCTTCTCGCTTAAAAACGTATTTATCAGATATTTTACATGTAGACGTACATAGCATTCAAGGCTATACAATGGGAGAACATGGTGATTCACAATTTGCCGTATGGTCACATCTCACCATTGGTGGAAAACCATTCTTACAAATATTAGCAGAAAATCCAGAAAAATATGCTGATATCGATTTAGAACAAATTATAGAAGCAGTAAAACGTGTAGGCTTTGAAATTTTAAAACGAAAAGGAACGACATATTATGGTATCGGTAATGCACTAGCTTACTTTACAAAATCGATATTTAATAACGGTCATCGTATTATTCCAACATCTTGTATCCTTGACGGAGAATACGCGGAATCCAATATCTGTACAGGAGTCCCAGCAGTTATTAGCAGAAGTGGAATAAAAGAGATTATTGAACTAAAACTTTCCGCGGAAGAACAGGAATTATTTAAAACGTCTAATTCTGTACTGAGAAGCTACATGGCTAGCATTGGCTACTAAAAGCTACTAATAACAGATACTAAAAACACCACATTTTTGTGGTATTTTTCTATTAATTTATTTGCTTTTCTTTTATATCTTTTCCAATTATAGTAGTTGAAAAGGAGGTCAAATATTGGAAAATAAAGAAATGTTTGAAATTATTATAAGTAAATTAGGCTCACTTAAAGAAGGACAGAACACATTAAAAATGGAAAACAAATCTCTCCGAGTAGGACAAGACGAACTGCGTCATGAATTTAAATCATTTCAAACCGGGCAAGATGAACTGCATAACAAGACTAACCTCCTTTCGCAAGAGGTTATTGACTTACGTGATGAAACCAAATCGCTCCGAGTAGGACAAGACGAACTGCGTCACGAATTTAAATCATTTCAAACCGGACAAGACGAACTGTGTAACAAGACTAACCTCTTTTCGCAAGAGGTTATTGACTTACGTGATGAAACCAAATCTCTCCGGGTTGACATGAATCAAGGTTTTACAACGTTAAATGAAAAAATTGAGCTTTTGACAAAGCAAACTAGTAATGTCATTATTAAGCATCACCAGCATGAATTAATCTATCTTAAGGAAAAAGTGTCTTCATTAGAAGAAGATAATGTTTATGGTTAAGAATACCTTAAAAAAGTGACACTAAAACCTTCCCCTATTTAACCACATATATTTATAAGCCTACCGTGATTCTACCCACTTATTTACAATTAATAGTAGCCCCTAACAATGGTTTTTAGGGGCTACAAATATTCTTTTAAAACTTTTGCCCTTTCTTCTGAATAGGCTACACTTAACTGGACAGAACAAATAACAAGTAGACTAAAACAAAACCATTGTATTTTAACAAAAGTTTAGTGATATACAAACGGCAGAACTGCTGACGAGCTCATTCATATAGTGCTTCTCCTTTAATTAGAAGAAAGACTAAACTTCGATATATTCGGTTAGTTGGAAGAATGGATGGAATCATGTCCCCGGATATCTCCAAGAGAACAAGTAGAATTGTTCATGCTTTTTATACACACGAATTTGAGTTAAAGGAAACGAATACTCAAGCGGTTATAGAAGCTATTCAACCAGAGAATACAAACGGAGCTATACGCTCAAAACAGGAACTGGGTAATGTTAACGGGAAAGATATCAACTGCTGGTTTTATTAGGTGTGTAGAAACTAGAGAGAATACTTATTTTTTTGCAACCAATATTCAGTAGAAAAATCATTCCTCTGGAAGTGAGGCGGCTGATACTTATAAAGGTATCTATGCAACACTCCAAAACACATTTTATAGAATGAACCAGGAAATTATAAATGATGAATCATATGTGCCAAAAATCTCAGAAGCTGAATGGGGAGTCACTATGGAAACGAGCTCCACAACCGCAAACGCTAGCGAGATCATCGCCTCTTTGCAAGAACCTACGGACTGAATCCCGAAAACTGTACGTACACGATTAGACAGGATTGTTCACAAAAAGGGGATCGGAGTAAAATTTTAGCTTGCAACAGAATAGGGTTGTATGTATAATAAGGAATGTGGCTCATGATATAGACAAATGAATATTTTTTTGATTCCGTAGCTCAGCTGGGAGAGCGCCACCTTGACAGGGTGGAGGTCGCTGGTTCGAGACCAGTCGGAATCATACCTAAAAACGTTGGTATATCAACATTTATAATAAAAACACCACTCATTAAAAAGTGGTGTTTTTCTTTTTGATACGAATTACTTGCTTCCCACCGCCCGTTAGCCAATCCGGTACAGAATTCTTTTAGATGCAGTTTTAGCTGTATCTTTAACCTTCTTCGCTGTATGTTTACCTTTATTCGCAAAGTAAATGCAACTTCGCCAGCTTTAATCAGCTTTAGAACTTTTCCCGCTGGAATTATAGTACAAAATTTATTGAATTGTTTATGGTATTAAAAATTAAAAGAAGATGTCACTTCTCCGCGACTTGTTTCGATTATGATTATAAGAAAGTGTTTTGTTGCGGAAAAATGCGGGAGTACTTAATTGGGTTTTTATCTGTAAAGAAAATGATGAAGGAATTAAGAATTGATGAAAAAAGAGGAATGAAATAGTAATGCCTCTAATTACTAAAATAAATTTTGTAGAACTCCCCTTTTCACAAAAATAAAAAACCGGATATTAAAACCCGGCTTTATTATTTTTCGTATTACGCTTTTAAATGTAATGGAGGAGGTAATAACCAACCTTTTTCCTTGTTTAGATGTAATACTCTCACTCCAAATTGAGCCTTTTTTAAGTGGAATTGTCCAAACATCATTCCTATATCTTCACGAATTGATTGTCCCATAATGGTACTGCAAGCAACAAGCCCTTTACCTACATTTGTTGATAAAACAGCTGCGATTTCTACATCATTAAAACGTGCACCAACTGGGATTTCTTCTAAATCAGCTCCCGGTCGTTCTGGTGGTGTAGGAGGAAGAGCTACTCCGTTAGCTTTTAATAGGTTTTCAATCTCTTGATTTTCACCTTTAATACCTTGGATTGCCTCTTCGATAAGTTTCTTTAAATCTTCATCTCCAGCATGATTGTAGAAGCCTTGATAAAGATCAAGCAACCCTTTATTAGCTAAAAGATACGACCATGTTAAATAAACTTCTCCATAATGCATTGGTTCTTCTGTAGGATTCCCACTTAAAATTCCCATAACTTCACTCCTTAGATAATTGATTTTAAATTGAATCAATATTTAGTGTGCTTTTGTTTAGCAAAACTATTCAAGGATAGAGAATATTTATGTAATAAAAGGGGGTTTTTAAGTCTATCCAAACGTCAATAATGTTTTCAAACAGCAAACGTTATCCAGCTATACTAATATATTTATTACGTCACCTCATAATAAGATAACCTAAATATCTAATATAATGTGCTTTATTAAGAATAAAATTCCGAAAAGACCATAATAATATGTTAATTATGTTATAATAATCGCAAGTGCATAAGGCTTTCATGGGTGGTAGCTCATCCCTTTAGAGAAAGGGGGTGAGGCTGTGACAGTTTTCGAAGGATTGGTCTTAATGATTTCTTTTGGAGCGCTCATTGTAACTATTTTGTCAGAAAAAAATAACCACCCATAGCCTAGCTAGCATACAGTGGTTATTTTTATGCTCTTATTTTGTAGCTGCCCCAATGAGGGCTATTGCACTAACCGTTTGGTGTGCCAGCACCAAACGGTTTTTATTTATTATATGAATCTACATAAATAGTATACCTTATTTACCAAATAATTAAAAATACTTCATTTATAAGTAAATTAAAAATGAGAAAAGTCCTATCCGTAGAGTAGTCTTTTATATGTATTGTATATCAATGACCAATTAATTGCATCATTGTTGTTTATAGAAGTCTATTTTGGCTAGACTAGAAATCCACTCCCCATTTTATTTATGAAACTGGAACATAACTAGCCAATAATAACTGAAAAATGGTTTCAAACATCGTTCTTGATGATCGGAACCATTTTCGTTACCTATTTTCATTATCTATTAGTACATTTGGTGTTCTGGCGATGTACTTCCGCGTTCACCGCATGAACGCAAATCCTAATTATTTTCTACTTTTTCTTTTCCCCTTACGGACGTATGAGTGAAACCCAAATTAGCCTTCAGAAATTAAGACTGGTTTTACATCAATTTTTACGTTTGCCATAAATTTTACCTGTTTTTTTCCGAAAGCTGTTGTCTAATATATTTTGGCTATTCCCATTTTTTGTTATAAATTTTTTGATTATTCCCTTTCTTGCTTTCATACATGCTAACGTAACGGACGCTCCGACCAGTCCTTGGTACTTATGGTCTGTTAATCCAGCATGTAGCAGAATGTCACTTTTGCCATTTGGGCAGATAAAGGTATCTTCTTTGGTCATTATAGTCCCCATTCGCTACCTTAAAAATACTATTCTTATATTTCTTTTTCTCCTCTTTACGATATAGGTTATACATGATAAGTGAGGTTTGTTTCCAGTTGGCTATGATATCTTCGTGATTTTGTTCATTACCATAGCGGCATCAGTGACAATATCGTTAGGAAGCTTAAAGAAATGTTTCTTAAGAGGATCCAGAAAAGGAATGTATGTACGTATATCCGTTGGGGTTGGGAATAAGTCGAAAGCGAGCGCATTTCAATAATAGCTTTTTACTACTTTTCATCTTAATACGGAATGACTTATCCAAGTCCCTTTGTACTTTCCTCTCGTAACAGTTAGTAATAATTTCAATTAACTTTCCTTAGTTGCATTATATTAATAGTGCAATTTTTATGAATTATTTCATGAAAAAAACAAATCATAAACCATATTTCCTATAACCAACACCATTATTATCAATAATTATTTATCGTAAAACGATAAATAATTATTGACTTGCACAAATTAACGAATTATAATAATTTTATCTTAGCTAAGGAGTGTTTTTTCTATGAAACAAAAGGAATTATCAAATTGGCTAAAAGTGATAATTGTTATTTGTGGAATTTTAGGTCTATTATTTTGCGTTTATTTTGGACCTGAAATTGGAAAGGAAGTTTTACTGAATTCAGAAAAGATGAAAGTATTATATAACCCTTTTATTGTATTCATTTGGATTACTGGAATTCCATTCTATATTGCATTAACTTTAGGGTGGAAAATCTGTTTGGATATTAGCACAAATCAAGCCTTTAACATTAAAAATGCGAATAGATTAAAGCAAGTTAGTATTTTAGCAATGATTGAGTGTTTTTTTTATTTTGTTGCGTTAATATATCTATTTATCGTTAAAAGTATCAGTATAAATATGTTAATCATTATTTTACTCATTCTTTTTTTCGCATTTGTTATTTCTGTGTTAACTTCTATACTTTCTCAATTAGTTAGAGAAGCTAACAAAATAAAAACAGACAATGATTTAACCATTTGAGGTGACAAAATGGCTATTATCGTAAACCTTGATGTAATGCTGGCGAAAAGAAAAATGAGCGTTACCGAATTATCAAATAGAATAGGAATCACAATAACTAATGTGTCCATTTTAAAAAATGGAAAAGCAAAAGCTATTAAGTTCTCAACTTTAGACAAAATATGTGAAGCTTTAGAATGCCAACCTGGTGATATTTTAGAATACAAAAAAAATACAGATGAAGGAGAGATGGATGATGAATAAAAAAATTTTGTTGGCTTTACTTCCAATTTTAATAGGTGTCATTTGCCTCATTAGTTACTTTATAATTGGTTCAAGGGTAACTCCAGACGGAACATTAGAAGAGCCATTTTTCTTAATTCCATTAAGTTATCTTTTTGTTTTTAGCGGTATTGCGCTCCTGTTATTTATGGCTATTATTTCAATCATAAAGAAAAACAAACATAACAATCAATAATCCATACAGAAAAAAAGTGCTACCTAAAAGAGCGTGGACCCTATACTTAGAAACAAATGTTTAAATGAGATAATTATGGCACTGGCATGTATCTTTTCATCCGTCCTTATCTCAGATAAATATAAAATAGTTTCCATATTTGCTAATGGGATCCACGCTTGTTTGCTTAAAAAGTTATGACAATACTTTAGTTATAACGTTTAAAATAACAAATCTTTAGTTTGATTCGCTTGTTCAATTAATAAATACTACATATTAAATTATTTTAATATTTTGTTTATTTAACCATTATCTATTACTGTAATGTGGTAAATTGCAAATTAGAAGGTGAAAAGATGAAATATCTAGTTGATCTTATTTATTTCGGTTACCATCAGGCTTTATCCTGTATTTTTCCGGTAGTTATCTTTATAACACTTGCTGTTTCAAAGGTGATCTCCATTCCTGGATTATATCGTTACGATTTTATTTTACTTATTTGTCTCATTACACAATATCTCATGTTAAAAACAAAGTTAGAGACAAAAGAAGAAATAAAAGTAATTTGTGTGTTCCACATTATTGGACTTTTACTGGAATTATATAAGGTACATGTCGGTTCATGGTCCTACCCAGAAGAAGCATGGGCAAAATTATGGGGAGTACCACTTTATAGTGGTTTTATGTATGCAAGTGTTGCTAGCTATATATGTCAAGCATGGCGCAGATTTCATCTAAGAATGCATAACTGGCCCAAAAATATATACACCATACCGCTTGGTTTAATGATTTATTTAAACTTCTTTACCCATCATTTTATGTTTGATTTCCGTTGGGTTTTAACAGCCTTGTTATTTATTATTTTCTTTCAGACTTATGTACAAATTACAGTACGAAAAACAACATATAAAATGTCGCTTCCTCTTTCTTTTTTCTTAATTGGCTTTTTTATTTGGATTGCTGAGAATATCGCAACCTTCTTTGGAGCATGGCAATATCCTAGTCAACAGGACTCATGGAACCTTGTCCATATTGGTAAAATTAGTTCTTGGTTTTTACTGGTTGTCATAAGCATTATGATTGTAACAGAGCATAAAAAACTTGTTGCAAGTATTCCAAATTTTATTAGAAGAAAACAAATTTATCGTTAGTTTTATTTGAAAAACAACCCATATGATAAATTTCTTAAAAAGGCTATTTTTAATATAAACTTTTCCACTTCTCGTACTCGTTTTGATGTTGATTATGAAAGGGAGATTAAAGATATATTTCAATTAAGATTATATAAAAAGTAATAATTACACCACCAGGAACAAAATTCTTTTTCAAAAACAGCTTTTCCCTTCTCACAGTTTAAAAAATATAATCAAAATTCACTATCCATTACCATCATGATTCGCTTAAATGTGTGCAGAATTGATAACATGTTAAGATAAAAAGAAAATGATTTACTTATACAGAATTATCCAAAATGAACAAAATTTGTGTTAGTTTTATTTTTAGCTGCTTATCATAAGGCTTCCACTTGTGATAGAGAAGACGAAGTTAAGATAATGGAACACCAAAACGCCTGATCGTTTGGGCCGACAGAACAAGTAAGATTAAGAAAATAATCAGGTACATGACTAACCGAATATTTCACAAAATAAACATATAAATCGTCCTGCACCTTGAACTGTAGTCTATTTCTATATAAGTGGAAGCGTCTGTCGAATATTGTTAAAATAAGAACGTGTCATATCAACTCTTTTCAGCACTATAGGAATAATTTGTAACTCATACAACAGTAAATTATTTTTGCGAGTACGAGGTGCTATTCTTCCTGCTCTACTTAAAACAAACCTTAAAAATTGTAATGGATAAAAATTTTCCAATTAACGATATACTTACAGAAGGGATCTGGACAACATCAAAGATAAATGGCTGTCACAATTATCTTTAAAGAAAATGACAACATTGCTTGTATTGTTATCGGTTGTTGCTTCCTTAATTGCTTCAGCAATTTTGCTAGATAGCTACGTATTAAAGCGAGAACACAACACAGTAAAAGATAAAATAAGAAATGTTGCCCGAATGGTTGCAAAGGATACTCGTGTCATTAATAAAGTTGAAGGAGATCCATTTGATCCAACCATACAGGAATATTCTAAAGAAGTAATGGAAGCAACAGGGGTTAGCTTTGTAGTCGTACTTGATAATAATCTGATTAGGAAGTCTCATCCAGATGAAAGTGTAATTGGTCAAACCTTCTCCAATGTTAAAGATGCTAGTAAGGCCTTGGATGGTTCGGAACACTTTTCAACACATGTTGGAATTTTAGGAGAAGGTACCCGCTTTTTTACACCAATATGGGATGAAAATGGTGAGCAGATAGGAGTTGTATGTGTCGGTTATGTTCAGCAAACCATTAACCAAGAGCTGTGGAATGCTCGAAGAAATTTATATGTAGGATTAGGATTTGGTCTGTTTGTTGGAATTTTAGGAGCTTTATATTTAGCACGCTATCTAAAAAGAGTGTTATTAGGTCTCGAGCCAAAACAGATTGTTGCACATATGAAAGAACGAGAAATTATTATCGATTCTGTTAGTGAAGCAATCATTGCAGTAACTCCCCATCGAAAAATTCTCTTGCAAAATGTTAACTTTGCAAAACTCTTTAATAAAACGTTACTAACAGAAAATGCTACTAATAAAGGTTATCTTGATAAAAAAGTTTTTTCCTTAATTTTTGCTGAAGTTTTTAAAACGGAAAAACCTATTTCTAATCAGGTTACGGTTATTGATCATTTTGAGTTTATCGTTAATGTACAGCTTGTTTATATAAATAAACGAATATATGGTGCAGTTGCTACTTTATACGATCAATCCAAACTGCAGCATCTTATCCGTGAACTGAGCGGCACAGAGCAATACATTGATTCATTGCGAGCACAGAACCACAAATTTATGAATCAGCTTCATACGATCTTGGGGTTAATTGAATTAGAAAAATATCAGGAAGTTAATAACTTTGTCCGCGTGCTTAATAATAAATATCATCAAGAAATTGGCTTTATAACGGATAAAATTAAAAGTTCTGCCATTGCGGGGTTTCTACTAGGAAAAACGAGTGAGTTAAATGAGCAAGGTGTAACATTAACCATTGATGCTGATTCTCATTTTCCAAATATTAAAATGGGTGATATGCTCCATGATCTCCTATTATCAATCGGGATCTTATTAGATAATGCTAAAGAAGCATTGATAAATACAACAAGAAAACAAGTAGCTCTTTTTCTTTACTATGATGAAGAAGAAGAAATCATTATCATTGAAGTAAAAGATACAGGTTCCGGAATTGAACCAGCAATAAGAGAAAAGATTTTTGAACGAGGATACTCAACAAAGGGAGAAAATCGCGGCTATGGATTAGATGCCATTCGGTCCATCGTTACACATTATAAAGGATTGATTGAAGTCGAATCTAAAGTAGAAAAAGGAAGTTTATTTCACATAGAAATCCCCTTTAAACGGAGGAACATAGATGATTAAAGTTATTATAGTTGAAGATGACCCAATGGTTGCAACAATAAATCAACAATATGTTGAAAGATCAAAAGGATTTGAAATTGTTGCTACAGTTGATAATATAAAAGAACTATGGAAAATGTTACAAGAAGTCACTCCCGATTTAATATTACTCGACGTTTATTTACCAGGAAAGACCGGCATTGACTTTGTACAAGAATTAAGACAAAAGCAAATTTCCATACCAATTATTATGATTACGGCAGCACATGATATACCAACAATCAAAAAAGCTCTAGACTATGGTGTTATTGACTTTTTAATCAAACCTTTTTCATATGAGCGGTTTAAATTAGCAATTGAAAACTTTTTGCAATACCACTCGCTTACCACTAAATTTGAAAAAGCAGATCAGAAAACATTAGATCAAATTTTAATGAAAGAAAGACAATCTAAAGCTTTTAATGAAAAAGGAATCCTCTCATCCTTGCCTAAAGGACTATCTAAACTGACCATTAAAAAAATTTTAACAGCAGTTGAAAAGCAAAAGGAGCATTTCTCAACCGAGGATATAGCAAAAGAAGTTGAATTGTCGCGAATTTCTACAAGAAAGTATTTACAATTTTTAAATGAAATTGGCTACTTACGTGCAGAGTTAAAATATTTATCTGTTGGTCGTCCAATTATGATTTATCAAGTGATCCCGGAAAAAGAACAGCTTATTGCCGGTTTTAAATAATCTTCCCCTACAGAGTTCGTAGCTCTCCAATTATGTTGACAAAATAAGATAAAAAGGCGCAGAAAAAATCCACTTTTCAGGAAGTGGATTTTTTCTGCCTCTATGTTTAGTATTTTTAAGAAACAGCCTGGCTTTTTTCTGGTAGGGCTACTGCATTCGTCGTGCTTCCTTTCGTAATCGTTTCATGCAGATTTTCAAAGCTAGTTTCAATCATATTCGTTAGCGCCTCATCTGTATTTGATCCGATATGTGGTGTAACTAAAACCCGTGGATACAAATCAATTAAAGCTTGAATGGTAGGATCTAATTTTTTACCATCATTAAATTGTTGGAAGAATATTTCCTGTTCATTGGCAAATACATCTGTTGCAAAACCTTCGAGCTTATGAGATCGCAATGCTTTTAGAATAGCTTCATTATCCTGAAGCTCGCCTCTTGCTGTATTAATGAATATGGCACCATTTTTCATTTTTGAAATGAATTCATCATTTACCATTTTATCATTTTTACCTGGAAAATATGGTACATGCAAACTAACAATATCACTTTCTCTTAATAATTCATCTAACTCCACGAATGTAACAACTTGTTTTGCTTCTTCACTTTGATATATATCATACCCCAGTACTTCGGCTCCGAGCCCACTAAACAATTGCGCCTCTGTCAAGCCAATTTTACCAGTACCAATAATACCTACTTTGCAATTTCTGATTTCTTTACTAAACATAACACTGTCGACCGTAAAATCTTTTTTAGATGTTTTATTGGTAGTATAAGCAGTATGTCTTAACAAAGACATAGCAAGTGTTAAAGATAATTCAGCAATTGCATTTGGTGAATAAGAAGGAACGCGTGCAACGTACATATCAAAATCAGCTGCTGCTTGCAAATCAATATGATTATAACCTACGGTGCGCGTAAATAAATACGTAACGCCATATTCTTTCATTTGCTGAATGTTTTTCCTGTCAGCTACACAATTTCCCCTAAGTAAAACAGCATCCATTCCTTTTGCTGTTTCGATATTTTCATGGGTTAGAAGCTCCTCGATCAGCGTTAGTTCAAAGTCATACTTATTTAGTTGATGAAAGAAAGGCACTTCATTTTCTCTTACTCCATAACAAACAACCTTAATTGTCATATTATTATCTCCTTTTTCAATCTGAATACTTGGTATTTAATTAAAGTCATAGATTAGATGCAACTAGTTGTTTTAGCTAAATAAGTTTGTTGCACTGATGAAATTTATGATAATAATCCAAATTGGTATCATCACAACAGCAGTAATCGTTGATAGCAATGATGCGTTCGACGCAAGCAATGCATCCTTATCAAAGCTGATGGCATAAGCTGCTGCCACAGTTGCAGTTGGAGTAGCCATCATAATAACTACAGTTCCAATCGAAATAGCACTCATTGTTAAAATTCCAGTTAGGGAAAGAATAGCTAACAGTACAAGATTAATAACTGGTACAAGAATAACTTTATTCGCACTATAGAATAGGGACGTACGATCTGTTATCGCTGTTTTGAAATCGACGGAACCTAGTGTTGATCCAATTGCAAGCCAGGCAAGTGGTGAAGCTAAGCCTGCCAAATATCCCATTGGTTTAAATAGCCAAGGTGCAGTCTGGTCGATTCGTAAAAATGCAACTGTTGATATGGTACCATCGGCAGCTACTACACTGACCTGTGGTAAATAATCTTGAAACACCCAGATAAAAAGACCTAAAAAGGTAGCAATAACGATCGGATTTAAAAACATTTCTTTAATATTTTTGGCTTCCATCTTTAAGCCGCTCATTTTGATATATCCATAAGAATAAAGGAAAATACGATAACCGATATTAAATATGGAAGCATATAACACTCCTTCTGCTCCGTAAATTGCTCCAACAATCGGTATCCCGAAGAATGTCGTTGATCCAAAAATAGTTAGTACACGTAATGTATCTTCTTTATCGCCTTTAAATTTAATGTACATTGGTTTCGATACAAGAATTAAAATAATATAAATTGCAATTCCCCAAATTAAAATCCCCATACCTTCAGCTAATGATTCCTTGTCAATATCAGTCATAAATGCATTAAACGCAAGAGCAGGTAATGCTACTGACAATACAACTTTAGATAACATTTTGCCAACTTGATCACTAAAAATATTCTTTTTTCGACAAAAATATCCTAATAAGATAATGAACATGGTTGATGTAATAGCACTAATTATATTCATATCAGTAAATGTAGTTTGAATAATTTCAAACACTTTCATTGTTTTCTCCTCCAGATCTCCATTTTGTGAAATATTTCACAAACTATTGTATAGAAAAGCCGGCTATCTCTTACAAACTCATCATAGAACATTTCTTGAAAGATAAAAATAATAGGTAACTAAACTAACTTATGTAATTTAAGTAAGTGAAATAGTGAGCAATGTTTTGTTTTTGTTTATACTCTGTTTCTTGTGCAAACTGTAAGGAGCAAATACAAAATGGGAAGAAGAAAATAAAATTAAGCCTCAAAGCTGAGTCGTAGTGCAATAATTAATCACCTGAATCAGAGTCTCTGAGGCTAACAGACTTTCTTTAAATGAGTTTTAGCTTAATTTGCTTATTTAATTATTTTTTCTGGTAATGGGATCGCATTTATGGTACTACCTTTTGTTAAAACATCATAGAAATTATCGAAACTGGTTTCAATCATGTTTCTCAATGCTTCATCCGTATTAGAACCAATATGAGGCGTCACCAGCACACGTGGATATAAATCGATTAATGCTTGAACAGTAGGGTCCAGCTTCTTTGTACCGTTAAACTTATGATTAAAGATATCTTTTTCATGAGCAAACACATCCGTTGCAAAAGCCTCTAATTTATTTGTTTTTAATGCCTTTAGGATAGCCCGATTATCTTGGAGCTCTCCCCTTGCTGTATTAATGAGAATCGCACCGTCCTTCATTTTGGAAAGGAAAGCATCATTCACCATCTTATCGTTTTTTCCTGGAAAATAAGGAATGTGTAAGCTCACAATATCACTTTGTTTTAACAAATCCTCCATTTCCATAAATGTAACCAATTTCTTTGCTTCATCACTTTGAAAGATGTCATAACCGAGTACAGTTGCCCCTAAGCCTTTAAACAATTTAGCTTCTGTCAACCCAATCCTGCCAGTCCCAATAATACCCACCTTGCAATTTCTTACTTCTTTACTAAACATGAATGGATCAACGGTGAAGTCTCCATTAGCAGTTTTTGCAGTTGTATAAGCAGTGTGTCTTAATAAAGACAGGGCTAGTGACAATGCTAATTCGGCAATAGCATTTGGTGAATAAGAAGGAACTCGTGCTACATACATACCGAAATTTGCCGCTGCTTGCAAGTCAATATGATTGTAGCCAACAGTTCGTGTAAATATATATTTAACACCATATTCATAGAATTTCTCTATATTAATTCTATCCGCCGTACAATTGGCCCTTAACAAAACAGCATTCATCCCTTTTGCTGTTTCAATATTTTCATGGGTTAGCAGTTCCTCAATTAATTTTAATTTAAAATGATACTTATTTAATTGATGAAAGAAAGGTACTTCATTTTTTCTTACGCCATAACAAGCTACTTTTAATGTCATCATACATGTCTCCTTAATTTTAACTGAATATTCCCATAGCACTAATGATATTAATGATAATAATCCAAAATGGAATCAGAATGATTGAGATAATCGTTGACAGTAATGAAGCATTGGAAGCGAGTAATGCGTCTCTATCAAAGCTAATAGCATATGCAGCAGCTACGGTCGCCGTTGGTGTTGCCATCATAATGACAATCGTTCCTAAGGATAAATTGCTAATCGTTAAAATTTGTGTCATAGCCAGAATCGTAAGCAATACGATATTAATAACCGGCACAAGAATGACCTTATTAAAACTGTAGTATAAAGAGGTTCGATTTGTTATTGCTGTTCTAAAGTCGACGGAACCGAGTGTTGCACCAATTGCCAGCCAGGCAAGCGGTGAAGCTAAATCAGCCAAATAAGTCATTGGTTGAAATAGCCATGGTGCTGTCTGATCAATCCGCAAAAATGCCACAGTTGTTGCTGTACCATCAGCAGCTACTACACTGACCTGTGGTAAATAATCTTGAAACACCCAGATAAAAAGACCTAAAAAGGTAGCAATAACGATCGGATTTAAAAACATTTCTTTCATATTTTTCGCTTCCATCTTTAATCCGCTCATTTTAATATAGCCATAAGAATAAAGGAAAATCCGATAACCGATATTAAATATGGAAGCATATAGCACTCCCTCTGCTCCATAAATTGCTCCAACAATTGGAATACCGAAGAAAGTTGTTGATCCAAAAATAGTAAGTACACGTAACGTATCTTCCCTGTCCCTTTTATATTTAAAATACATTGGCTTTGATACCAAAATTAAAATAATGTAGATAACAATTCCCCAAACAAGAATACCCATTCCTTCCGATAAAGATTCCGCATCGATATCCTTCATGAAGGCATTAAAAGCAAGAGCTGGTAGAGCGACAACTAATACTACCCTTGATAGTGTTTTTCCTACCGTATCGCTAAAAATTTTTTGTTTGCGGCAGAAATAACCTAATAAGATGATGAATAATGTCGAAGTAATTGCACTTACAATTTTTATATCTGTGAATGTCGCCTGAATTTCCTGTAATATATCCATACATATCCTCCGTTACTATGTAGATTCTCCATTATCGCCGATGTTAGGATTTCTTCTTTCATTAATGAGGAGATAACATTTGGAAAATAATAAAATCCCAGAAGATTTAACTCAAAAGAATTTTTCCCTTTAAAGTACGTTTTATACAAAGATTTTTGACTAGATGAAAAAACTCTGCATTCTTTACTCTTGAAAAGTTTCAGGACAGTCTCATAAGTTGGATGAAAAATCGGATATTGGATAAATTTTTAAAATCCCTTTATAATAGGTAGAAATTGCTTTACCTTCACGGAGGAGGTCAACGTGAGAACAGTTTTAACTTTTTTAAAGCCGTATAAGCTACCTGCGATTGTAGCTTTTTTACTTATGCTCATTGAACTAGCTGTCGAGCTGTTACTTCCTTTTTTTCTTGGGAAGATGATTAATGAAGGTGTCGTTAATAAAGATTTAAACAACATCATCATGTGGGGAAGTATTATGATAGGACTTGCAATCATTGCCTTTATTGCTGGGATTATCAATTCTTTTTATGCTTCTCATGTGAGTTGGAGATTTGCCTATGATATGCGAGAAAAGTTGTTTGCCAAAATACAAGCATTTTCTTTTGCTAATTTAAATAAGTATCCAACCTCGGGCTTAATGACAAGATTCACAAACGATATCCGGCAAATTCAAAATACGATTTATATGATATTAAGAATTATGTCCAAGGCACCATTGATTGTTGTAGGCGGTGTCATGATGGCATTTATCGTAAACGCTAAACTCGCAGTTATTTTTACAATTACGGTGCCATTATTAGTTGGTTTTATTTTATGGGTATTAAAGGTAGCTGGGCGTTTATTTAATCATGTGCAAAAAAGTGTAGATAAGGTAAACCAAGTAATGCAAGAAAACCTTGTTGGAATGCGTTTAATAAAAGCATTCTATCGAAGAGATTATGAGGAACACCGGTTTATGGATGCAAATCGAACGCTCGCCAACCGAACTAGGATAGCCTTTCAATTTGTCGAGGCTTCAATGCCGGTTCTCTTATTTGTTATGAATCTTTCTCTTATTTTTATTATTTGGTTTGGCAATTCTCAAGTTATTGCCGGTACAGCAACTGTTGGTGATGTTGTTGCTATCATTAACTACGCACTACGAGTATCTATGTCTATTTCTATGTTCACTTTTATTACGATGGCATTTTCCCGAATGAAGGCATCTACAGAGCGTGTCAGCGAGGTTCTATATACAGAAGATGTAAAAAATGAAAGTACTGTAGAGCCTGCTTCTGCTCCGATTCAGGATGGAGCTATTTCATTTAACAAGGTTTCGTTTATTTATCCAGAAAACGATAAAGCGGTAATTAAAAATATCAGCTTTCATGTTGAAAAAGGGGAACGATTAGCCATAATGGGGGCTACCGGATCAGGGAAAACCTCCTTATTCCAGCTGATTCCACGACTTTATGATGTTACAAAAGGGAAGATCACCATTGATGAGAAAGAAATTACGGCTTATTCTTTGGAGAAATTACGAAATAGTATTGGCTATGTACCACAGTCTCCATTGTTATTCACTGGTTCCATCAAAGAAAATATTTCATGGGGAAAACCAGATGCCACGGATGAAGAAATTATTCAAGCTGCAAAAGATGCCCAAATTCATGAAACGATCATGAATTTAGAACAGCAATATGAAACGAAAGTAGGGCAAAAAGGGGTCAATTTATCTGGTGGTCAAAAACAACGAATTTCGATAGCTCGTGCATTAATTCGTCAACCGAAAATCCTGATGCTAGATGACAGCACTAGTGCTCTTGATTTAACTACAGAAGCAAAGCTTTTACAAGCGATTGAAAAATACAACAGTACAACATTAATGATCACCCAAAAAATAGCAACAGCTATCTCAGCTGATCGAATTCTTTTATTAGATGAAGGGAAAATTCTGGCTATAGGCTCCCATCAAACTTTATTAAAATCATGTGAGCTGTATCAAGAAATAGTGGCCTCCCAGTTTGGAAAGGAGTTTTCCTATGCTGAATAATCAATTAAAACAGCCTTTTCAATACGATAAGATTCCCATTAAATCGCTTCAAGTAGCGAATAAGCGTAAACGAGCCAAGGATACAACCGGGACAATAAAACGGATTTGGTCCTATTTAGCAAAAGAAAAGGGTAAATTATCACTTGTTATCTTAATGGTTATGATTAGCTCAGCTTTAAGTTTATTAGGACCCTTTATGATTGGCACGGCAGTCGATAAATTTATCGTAACAAAGCAAAGTGCTGGCCTTGTCACTCTGTTAATTTCGCTTTTATTTATTTATCTCTTTCATTCTCTATCCATATTTCTACAAAATTATTGGATGGTTGAGATTGCTCAAAAAACTATTTATACATTACGGAAAGACTTATTTCACCAATTTCACCGTCTTTCCATTTCCTATTTTGATAAGCGGCAGCATGGAGAACTAATGAGCCGAATTACAAATGATATTGATAATGTCAATAATACATTAAATCAATCCGTCATTCAGATTTTTTCTAGTGTACTAACACTAACAGGAACGGTAGCAGTCATGCTTTATCTTAGCCCAATTCTAACAGCGGTAACGATGGTCATTGTTCCAATTCTGTTTTTAGCAATTCGCTGGATTACAAAGAGAACTGGACCATTGTATAAACTCCAACAAAAAAACTTAGCTGAAGTGAACGGCTATGTAGAAGAAATTGTGTCCGGACAGCATATTGTCAAAACCTTTTCCCAAGAAAATCGAGTCATCCAGGAATTTGAAGAGCGCAATAAAGCTTTAAATCATGCTGGCTTTTGGGCACTAACTATATCCGGCTTTATTCCAAAAGTCATGAACATGCTTAATTTTCTAAGCTTTGGTTTCATTGCTTTAGCTGGTGGGGTTTTAGCTATATATGGGTATGTAACGGTTGGTGTCATTGTTATTTTTACAGAATATGCTCGCCAATTTACGCGTCCATTGAATGAACTATCTAATCAGTTTAATATTCTGTTATCTGCTGTTGCCGGAGCAGAACGAGTTTTTCGCGTAATGGATGAAAAACAGGAGGAAGCAGATGAAAAAGCAGCAAAAGAATTAACAACTATAGAAGGACATATTCAATTTGACCATGTTTACTTTGGCTACGAAGACATTACTATATTGAAAGATATTAGTTTTGAAGCAAAACCTGGAGAATCTGTCGCTTTCGTTGGCCATACCGGTGCAGGAAAAACGACAATTATTAATTTAATTTCGCGTTTTTATAATTATGATAAAGGGGAAATTTATTTAGATGGTACGCCGCTTAAACTAATTACTCGCTCTAGCCTTAGACAGCATATGGCTTTTGTCTTACAGGATACATTCTTATTTCAAGCCACCATCCGCGAAAATATTCGCTATGGACGCTTACAGGCTACGGATGAAGAAGTAATTCTAGCTGCTAAAGATGCTAATGCACATGAATTTATTACCAAACTCCCTAATGGATATGATACGCTACTTGACCAACAAGGAAGTGGTATAAGCCAAGGGCAAAAACAGCTAATTACCATCGCCCGCGCTTTACTTGCCCAGCCAAAAATCTTGATTCTGGATGAAGCTACCAGTAATATTGATACAATTACCGAGTTAAAAATTCAAGATGCATTAAAACGGCTCATGCATGGTAGGACCAGTTTTATTATTGCACACCGTCTGAATACCATTCAAGAAGCTGATAAGATTATTTTGCTCGAACATGGGGAAATAGTAGAGCATGGAAGCCATCAAGAATTACTTAAATTAAAAGGAAAGTATTATCAATTGTTTAAAGGGGCGGAGCTTAAAGAGGTAGATAAGAATAGACTTAAAATATAGTTCGTCTTTCTGCGAACCAGATTGTAAAAACAATAGAAAAACTACCAACACCGTGGAAGGAGTGGGTTTCATGGGTAGAAAAGGTTCCATGATCGAAAAACATATGAATAGTAACTATTTAGATGAAAAAATGACATTATTGATTTATCAACCCGAGTCCTATTCCCCAATGGATAATTATCATTTATGCATCATGCAAGACGGAAACGACTACTATCAATTAGGAAGAATTGCTACGTTAAGTGACAGGCTTCACGACAATAATGAAATAATGAATACAATTTTCGTCGGGATACATTATAAAAATAAATATGATCGCAGAGAAAAATATCATCCGAACGGTAAAGAAAATGAAGCATATATCCAATTTTTAAGTCGTGAAGTAGTCTCCTTACTAGATGACATTTATCCACCGTATAATTTAGCACAAACAAGAACTTTATTAGGTGATTCGTTAGCTGGAACGTTAGCACTAATGACCGCTATTCGCTATCCGAATACATTTGGTAATGTCATCCTACAATCGCCATATGTAGATAGTTCTGTACTGCAAGTTACTGAATCAGCTCAAAGCTTAGATACACTAACGATTTACCACATAATTGGTGAAAAAGAAACAGCAGTTACAATGACAAATGGAGAAACGATGGACTTCCTTACACCAAACCGAGAACTTCATAATATATTAACAAATAGTAATGCCAGCTATGAATACTATGAATTAGAAGGCGGAGAGCATACATGGAAATATTGGCAAAAAAACATGAAGCATGCGTTAACTTCTATGTTTAATTAGTCATTTTTCTGATAGTCCAAAAAACTCTACTTACTTTAGATACTTTTTTGTTATAATAGATATTAAGTTTATTCAGATACGTTTGTTACAGAATCTGGTTATTCTAAAAGGAGGTTTTATGAATGAAATATGGCATTGTTATTTTCCCAACGAAAGAAGTACAAGATGAAGCAAATTCATATCGAAAAAGGTATGATCCACATTATGCGTTAATTCCTCCACATATTACGTTAAAAGCACCCTTTGAAGCTGATCAACAAATAATGGAGGAGCTTATTATTGAATTAAAGCACATCGCTAATGAAACGAAGCCTTTTACAATCAATATAAATAAGGTTAGTACATTTGCTCCAATAACAAATACGATTTACTTTAAAATTGAGCCAAGACCAGAATTGATAGATTTGTATGCAAAAATGCATTCAGGTAAATTCCCAAGAAATCAAGAATATGCGTTTGTTCCACATATTACGATTGCTCAAAGTCTTTCACATGACGAATACTCTGATGTATACAATAGCTTACGAATGAAAAAAATTGAAATTGAAGATAAAATTGATCGGTTTCAACTTATGTATCAATTAAATAATGGATCTTGGACCGTTCATGAAACCTTTGTGTTTGGGAAGGAATTCGTGTGAATATAATAAAAGTTACAACACCGAAAGAATTGGAGCATGCTTATCATATTCGTACAGTCGTTTTTATAGAGGAACAACAAGTACCTTACGAGGAAGAAATGGATGGACTTGATGAAGAAGCCATTCACTTTATTGTCTATGATGATGTAACACCGGTAGCAGCAAGCCGACTGCGATTTGTCGATAACTATGGAAAACTGGAAAGGATTTGCGTATTAAAAGAATACCGTGGTAAATCCATTGGTAAGCACTTAATTCAAACAATGGAAGAACTTATTCTGGATCATGGCTACCAACAAGCAAAGCTTCATGGGCAAATACACGCAAAAAAGTTTTATCAACGTTTGGGTTATAAAACGGTATCGGATGAATTTATGGACGCAGGAATTCCACACGTAACGATGATAAAACAGCTAACGTTAAACGACTAAGTTGTTCAAATTGTTTATGAGTTTCATCCTAATTAAAAATATTTCAATATGAAACAGATGTTGGCGGAAAAACATTTTTTATTAAAAGTGTCTTTTCCGCCATTTAATATTTTTAAATGAATGAATTCTTTATAACAGGTAACCCTAAGAGTGATTAATTTTTAAGGGGGCATGGGAATGAATTCTTATTTGCAAATGCTAGTAGACACCATCTTTGGATTTGTTGCCTTATTTTTACTGACAAAACTGCTTGGAAAAACACAAATTTCCCAGTTAACTCCTTTTGATTTTATTTCTGCTTTAATCCTTGGCGAACTGGTAGGAAATGCATTGTTCGATAAAAAGGCAAGTGTTATTGAAATAGGCTATGTTATTTTTCTTTGGGGCGGGCTTTTATACTTAACAGAATTGATAACGCAAAAATTCAAAGGTACCCGCAGCTTGTTAGAGGGTGGTCCTGATTTCGTCATCTATCGTGGCAAATTAATTAGAGATGTCATGAAAAAAAATAAACTTGATATAAATCAACTACAAAGTTTATTACGTGCTAAAGACGTATTCTCCCTCAGAGAAGTTGAATTTGCGTTTTTAGAAACAAACGGCACGGTATCTGTGATCAAAAAACCACCTTATCAAACGCCAAATAAGCAAGATATGCAGGTTTCTCCAAAAGAAGTTAATTTAGCTACAACATTGATTAATGATGGCGAAATTATTTACGACAACTTAAAAGAAAAAAACTTGACTGAAGAATGGCTAGATCATGAACTACAAGAACAAAATTATGAACAAATAAGTGATGTTTTTTATGCAGAGTATAGAAAAGGTGAAAAGTTGTTTATTTTACCGTATACAAATAGACACCATCGTAAATTCGATGCTTAGTATCATCACCTTACTAAGGCATCTTTTTCTTGGAGGGTTAAATTGTGCTGCTAAATCGTTTGCCCTTCCCAGTCATCTTAGCAAATTCAAGTTCAGAAGGTTTTGTTGGTTTGATTGCATAGCGATCATAACCTTCTTTATAAAGCCGCTCATAACTTTTGAATAATTGTTGATGCTGCTTATCGAGTAACACTTTAAAAGGACTTTCGATATGGAAAAAATTTTGTTTTTTACTAATAACCCGTTGATGATATTGTTCATACTGAATCTGCTTTATTGGCAATATATATCCCATTACCAGCACCCCCTATATTATCAGAAAATAAAGTGAAACTTCATTTAGTAGGAGTTTTCTCCATCTCCTACTGAAGGTTAGTACCACAAGGGTATGACCTAAAGGCCCTTGAACGAATCGGGCATTTAGGTGCCGTTTTCTCCCACTTAGACCTTTTGTATCAACTCAAGATTTTGAAATGGGAGTCTTACGGCACCTTACATGCGAGATTAATGTTTATATAATTATATACCCTTTTTCTAAAAAGTCTAATCCTTTTTATTCTTCCATTCTTTTTTCTAATTCTTTGATAAGATCTTCAAATTTTTTTATATTACCTAAAAAAGATTCATTCCATTTATTCATATCTTTTTCTACTGCCACAGCTTTTTTTTCCGGAAACTGCATCCATTTCTCATTTTTTTGTAAGTGTTTTTCGATGACATGAAAATAATTCAGCCAATTTGGTTCAGAAATTTTCATCTTGAAACCTCCCTCGTACTAATTTTTCGTGACCATCGTTTTCACGTTTTATACTAATCAAAAACACCAAGAAAAGCGCAATCGCCTGTTTAGCAACCGTACAAACTGGAGAACTTCTGACAAGATAAAGAAAACACGGCGACATAAGGAGCCGATGTTGACTTATCGTAGGAAGAAGATCGAAGTTTGCTAGTCGCTCGAGCGCTTAAACTAGACGAGCCGACGATTTTCAAAAAAGATATCCACAAGGTAGAAGTAGTTATCGTCTCTCTACAAAAATAAAAGCTTGACGAACGCCAAGCTTTAGGACACAGGTAAAACCTGTTTTTTAGACTTCACTACTCTGGTTAAATTGAAAAAGCTTTACTTTTTTAGAAAAACTTGGCTTGTCGCCAAGTCTTTATGGCGAAAGCTGTAGTTTTTCTTATACTATAAACCCTAAAATTTTATACTTTTCTATAGTGTCAAAAAAGCAGCATGTAACTGCTGCTTTTTTATCTCTGATTAAAACCAGGAGAACGGGCCTCTTCTCTCATTCTCTTGACTGTCCTCGTGATCTTCCTGCCGGTGCTCTTCTTCATGATGTAGCTCTTCATTATCCTCTACTTCTGTGTTTTCCTCAACTCTCTCTGCCTCAACCGGGCGTCTCATAAAAAATGGGTCTCTACGTTGAGCCGGACGGGGCGCCCTTTGTGGGCGAGAAGATTCAATAGCCACATTATCTGCTTTAATAACAAGATCCTTTACATGGATGACTTGCTTCTTTTTTTCCGACATTCGTTTTCACTCCTTTTATACGTTTGGTCGTTATTAGTCTATGTAACTATTTATGATAGGTATGGTCATTCGCCCGTTTTTTCGAGAAATTAGAGTTGTTGAATGAGTCTAAGCCGTCCATATATATCCTAAATCGATCATTGGAATTGATTTGAGTGCCCACACAATCCGCATTAGTCAACATATTCTAGTAAAGACAAATGAGTCAAACACAATATGGAAAGGAGAAAAAATCATGGGTTGTGGAAAAGATTTTAAAACTGGGAACTGTGTATGTGATATTTTAAAGGAGATTGCGGAGGCTCAAAGTGATGTCATCGAAAACTGCTGTGACTCTAGTTGTGAACAATCTATTAATGATTTATTAGGAGATACTGATCAAAATAATGGACTTGATACGGTACCTTTAATTTTGTACTGTAAAGGGACTTGTAAACCATTTAAAGGGTTCGGGGCACATCCAAGCGATATTGGTGATATTGTAGCAAGCTTCTTCTTCCGTGTTAAAAAAGTGGATGATGATTGCTGTGCAATATTAGAGCTTCTAAGAGATCCACATGATGATGATCCTAATCCGAAAAACCCAGTTGACCAAAAAACAAAGCACTTACGCGCAACTGGTATCTGTATCACAGCAGATCTTAACTGTTTCTGTCATGTAACATGTCTACCAGCAATTAATGCACTTAACTGCTAACTACGCTTAATTGAATTGTCACTGGGGTGCATGCACCCCAGTGTGCAATATTTCACCACTTATTGAATGATATACTTCTTGTTCGGTAACTATTTTTGAACCACTAAAATACGTCCTACTGCTTCAAGCAAAGCTTTTATAGTTAGGGGAGCATGATCCCCTATAGATTAACAAGCCAATTACTTCCACCGGCAGTTGATTCTCCCACCTAGCCAATCCGATTGATAGTCTTAGGCGGGAGTTTTTACTGCTATTTCACGTAAAGATAGATCATTAGAAGCCTAGTAACTTAATATGCTTAATATCATCTAGTGAGATTTTTGTACTTGTTGAACGATTTCCGGTACGAATAAATACATCATTTCCTTCAGATCCTGTTATTACACCGCGATACGTTCGTTGACTTGTTTGGATTTCACATTTTAATCTAGGAGCGAAGTTAGGGGTGTGTAAAAAATATTCAATTTTTTCTTCAATTGACATATCTTTGAAGCTTTGCTTCTTTTCTTCATGTGAAAAATCACTTTTCTCCGTTTCCTCCAAATCTTCCTGCTTATTTTTTATTTCGTTTTTATCAAAGTCTCGGTGCCTCATTCCTTTTTTCACTACCTCCTCATTCTTTGAAGAAACTTCCTTATTATGTTTTGGGGTAACATACATATGTTGCATTGGCGCATGTAACTCGCCTACTTTTGACTGATGAATAAAAAGCAGTGGTTTTTGTGCGTATTTTTTCCCCATTTTATTCTTCCCCCTTTTTAAATCATTCCTTAACCCATTATATGAACCCATTTTGGGAAATGTGTTTGTGGAAAAAGAAAAGACACTTGGAGAGAAGTGTCTTTTCTTTAAGATATTATATTATTTTAAATGGATGTTTCAGTACTCATTTTCAAAAACGATCATAATAAAAATTTCATAAATACGGTTGCCATGCTGAAATAAATAAGGATCGAAATTATATCATTGATCGTAGTAATAAATGGGCCGGATGCTACAGCTGGATCGATTTTTATCCGTTCCATCAACATGGGAACTAACACACCTGCAAGTGTGGCAACAAACAGTGTAGCAGCAATTGAAATACCTACAAGTAAACCCAAGTAAAACTTACCTTTCCAAATATAAATAACAATCATAATAACAATTCCGCAAATAATCCCATTAATGATGCCTGTAGCTCCTTCCCGGAGTACAAGCCGGGCTTTTCCTTGTTTATCATAATCCCCATTAGCTATCCCACGAACAGCAACCGCCAAAGCTTGCGTTCCTGAATTACCAGCCATTCCAGCAATAAGCGGGATAAATATAGCTAAAACGGAAACTTGATTTAACGTTTCCTCAAAACGTCCTATTAAACTGGCAGTTAGCATTCCTAAAAATAATAAAATAACAAGCCATGGTAACCGTTTTCTCACTGAAACAACCGCCGTATCACTTGGCTTATCCATATCGGAAACCCCAGCCAGCTTGGAATAGTCATCACTTGCTTCTTCTTCCATGACGTCTAAAATATCATCTACCGTAATAATACCTAATAGATGCCCTTGAAAATCAACTACCGGAAGTGCTAAAAAGTCATAGTCACGCATCATTTGGGCAACTTCTTCTTGGTCTTTGCCAACAGATACCGCTACGACCTTTTCAATCATAACATCTTCAATTAGAGTATCTTCATCGGCAACAATTAGATCTCGCAAAGAAAGAACTCCAACTAAACGCTTTTCATCATCCAGTACATACATATAGTAGATCGTTTCTGCGTCTGGAGCCTGTTCCTTTAATTGCTGCATCGTCTGTTGAACTGTATTTGTTTTATACGTTGCAACATACTCAGTAGTCATAATACTTCCGGCTGTTTTTTCTTCATAATGCAGCAACTTTTTAATTTCTTTTGCTGCTTCCTGATTCATAATGGTTAAGAAGCTTGCAATTTGATCCTTGTCCATGCCACTTAAAATATCAACCGCATTATCAGCAAACATTTTCGCTAAAACCATGGAAGCAAAGCGGGGATCCATTTCGCTTATTAATGCGCGTCGTTGTTTTTCATCATCCATAATTTCTATGATGTTGCCGACTTCCTCTGGCGATAAATACGTGTATATTTTCAAACGAGCTGCTTTTGTCTGCTCCATAAAAAACATTGCTTGGTCATAGGGATGCATATCAAGGAACTCGTTACGAAATCCTTCCATATTATCCTGTTCCAGTGCCTGCTGTAATTTCTGCCAATGCTGCTCATACTGTTCTTCATACTTTTTATCATACTTATTGGATTCCATACGATCACTTCCTTTTCCCTAGCTCATCTATTCCCTATTAAAGGGGCGTTCAAACCAATTTACTTGGATGAAATTGGTTATAATTATATAATGTAGAGCAACCTTGCCTACTATCCATTTTTACCCCGCACATATCATATCCAAAAAAACCGAACAAATCAAGGAGGTATTCATATGAAGATTGATATTATTGGTGATATTCATGGATGTTTTGAAGAATTAGAGCAACTATTTTTCAAACTTGGCTACAAAAAGGAACAGGGTATTTTTGTTCATCCCGAACAACGAACTCCCGTCTTTGTTGGAGATATAACCGATCGGGGTCCACATTCATTAGCAGTGATTACACTTGTATTTAAAATGGTAATCACGCAGCAAAAAGCATTGTATGTTCCCGGTAATCATTGCAATAAATTGTACCGCTACTTTATCGGTAATAACGTTCGAATATGGCATGGATTAGAAACAACTGTTGCTGAGTATAAAGCGTGCTCAAAAGAGGAACAGGCCCTGATCCGTGAACAATTTATGACATTATACGAACAAGCACCTCTTTATTTGCAAATTCCAGAAGTAAATGCAATTGTTGCACATGCAGGAATGAAAGAAGTGTACATAGGGAGGACCGATAAACAAGTGGAAGCTTTTGTTCTATATGGTGACACGACTGGAGAAAAAGATTCATCTGGGAGACCGATTCGTAAAGATTGGGCAGCACATTATAAAGGAGATGCTTGGATTGTTTATGGCCATACCCCTGTTTTAAAGCCACGAATCATAAACAGAACAATCAATATTGATACAGGTTGTGTGTTTGGAAATGAATTAACAGCTTTTCGTCTACCTGAAGAAAAGATTGTGGCTGTTCCATCACAACAGCCATTTCAAAGAGATAGATTTACATTTTTTGCAGCGCATTAACCATATCTTGAGGTAATTTAGCAGTAAAATGCAGTAATTCCTTTGTAATTGGATGGATGAATGAAAGTAAAGAACAATGCAATGCCTGCCGCTCAATCAAATGAGTAGAACCACCATATAGTGTATCACCACATAACGGATAACCAGTTCCCGAAAAGTGAACGCGAATTTGATGAGTTCTACCTGTTTCCAACTGAACAGTAATAAATGAATGCTCGGTCGTCTTTTTTTCTACCTTGTAATGAGTAATCGCATCTTTTCCATCTGAACGGATCTCTCGTTCAATGATAGATCCAGGTTTTCTACCTATTGGCATATGAATCGTACCAGATTGCTTACTAATACAACCTTCTACTATAGCCTGATATGTTCGCTGCACTGCTTTCGTTTGCTGTTGAGCAGCTAAAATTGAATGACTATAGCTGTGCTTAGCAACTAATAATAAACCAGAGGTGTCGCGATCTAATCTAGTAACAATGTGAACGGTGGCATTACATTTCTGTTTTTCATAATGTGCTAATAATCCATTTGCCAAAGTTCCATTAGGGTGACGAAACGAAGGAATCACCGGTAACCCAGATGCTTTATTAATAACTAAAATATCGTTATCTTCATAAATGATCGATAGTTCCATTGGTTCTGGTTGCATCGAATTACTTCTAACTTCTTTGGGAAAATGAATCATTAGTTTATCTCCAGTAGATAAAGGATAACGAACGGATTGTTCTATCCCATTTACTAAAATCGCTCCACCATCAAATTTAATTGCTTTTAAAATCCTTCTGGAAAATCCCCGAACCTCACGAAGATAGTCGCGAAGCAGCATTCCTTCATGTTGTTTTTCAATAATCCATTCCATCTGTTCTATCACGTTCCTACATTAATAATTATCAGCTGCAACAAACGATTCACGTACCCGCTTCCAGAAAGGAAATTGACGAAACCTGGCAAAACGAATTCGTTCTTCAGCAACCCGACATTGTATCGATTTAACATTTGCGTAATTCGTTGTAAAATGATCAACTGCAATTAAAAAGCTGCGATCAACGACCGGCTTTAACAAACATGTATGATGCTTTGGTAAAATTAGTGGTGAACCAATTGTTCGGAACACGCGGTTATTAATGGAAGCCATCTCGGTTAACTGAATGGCGTCAAGCGATGGATGAATGATCGCTCCACCTAAAGCTTTATTATAAGCTGTACTTCCAGATGGTGTAGAAATACATAATCCATCACCACGGAATGTTTCAAAATGTTCTCCTTTAATTTCTACATCAAAAACAACAGAACCATCAGCAGTTTTTATCGTAGCTTCATTAAGTGCTAAAAATTGATCTTCAATTCCTCCCGTTTTCCCGCGGATAATCACTTCTAATAATGGATATTCCACAATCTGAAATGGCGTTTTAGCGATTTCAATAATCAACTTTTCAAGTTCATCCGGAGTCCAGTCCGCATAAAACCCTAAATGTCCCGTATGTATCCCAATAAAAGCAGTGGAATTTAAGCGGTGAATATACGTATGAAATGCTTCTAAAAATGTACCATCTCCCCCAACGGATATGACAAGCGCCGGTTCATTATCGTTATACTCTAATTTAAAATCAGTTAAATGTTGCTTAAGTGTTGCTTTAATCTGTTCAGAACGGCCGTCCCCTCTTGAAACAATGGCAAATTTCATGTCTACATCCTCCTTTAGAGCGATAGCATATATCGATTTTTCAGCTTATCATTGATTCGTTTCCTTTCGTTAGGAGGAAATCCAGCTACTTACGATGAAAAATACGTTGTGCTTCCTGAACTTCATGTTTAATTTTTGACATTTCTTCATCTAATTGAAAAGCCGCTTCTGCTGCATTTTGTAAACGTACTTTAATATTAGCCGGTATACTCCCTTTATATTTATAATTTAATGAGTGTTCATTCGTCGCCCAGAAATTCATTGCTAGTGTACGAATCTGAATTTCTGCCAGCAATTTTTTCATCCCATCAATTGTCTCAACAGGGTACTCAATAATTAGATGATAAGAACGGTAGCCGCTTGCCTTTTTTTTCGATACATAATCCTTTTCTTCAACGATTGTTAAGTCATTTCTAGCTCGAATCATCTCAACCACAGTATAAATATCATCCACAAACTGACATACAACTCTTACCCCTGCTATATCCTGAATTTCTTTTTCAATATCTTCTAACGGTATTTTCTTACTTTCTGCTTTTTCCAAAATACTAGGTACTGGCTTCACACGACCAGTAATAAACTCAATCGGTGAATGTTTTGACTCATATTCAAATTGCTTATGAATCCCCTTTAGTTTTACTTTCAACTCTTCAACAACCTGCGCATATGGCGCAAGTGTAGATTTCCAATTCACATTCAACACCACCTGATATGTTCATCTCTCGTATTAAGCCTCCCTTATTGTATCACATTATTCCAGAATATTGCTTGTTCATGAAACAAGATAAAGCGGCTTAAATAAGCATTATTTTCCATTACTACTGATTATCTATTTTGCCAGACTAATGTTTGTAATAACTGGTCCTAACTTACTGAAAAAGCATGTCCTCTTTCGTTTTCTAAATGATTAAACCACTTCCTAACCTTCAATAGGTACCGCTTTCACAAATCAATAGAACAATGTTCTGCTCATAAATGAACGATAAAATAAATAACATGGAAGGAAAAGCCATATTTTATACATTTTTTTGTAAACCCAGCACATTATTCTTTGCAAATTTGCGCTAGATTAGCGATAATCAATTTTAGCAAGGTTATTGTATCGAGGGAGGACGAGTATGGCTCAAGAAATAGAGATTGAATTTAAAAATTTATTAACCATTGAGGAATATAATAAATTGTTAAAACATATTCCATTTCCAACCGAAAGCCAAATACAAACTAACTACTATTTTGAAACAAAGCATCGTTCATTGCAAGAGTTAGGTTGTGCTTTAAGGATTCGTGAGAAAAACAATTTCTATCAACTAACGTTAAAGGAACCTCATGAAAAAGGTTTATTAGAAACGCATGATACTCTTTCAAAAGAGGAAGCTGACAGTTGGATTCAAGGTAAGGTCATAGAAAAGCCTGAAACTACGGCTCGTCTTAAAGATTTAGGAATCCGTCTATCTTCTTTACATTGTTTTGGCAGCTTAACGACCAAGCGTAAGGAATTATATAAAAACAACTTAATATTTGTTTTAGATTATAGCTTTTATAATGGAAAATCAGACTACGAGCTCGAGCTAGAGGCCGATACAAGAGAAAATGGATTCACTCAATTTCAGGAGTTGCTCCATCATTACCAAATACCTCGAAGAAAAACGCCAAATAAGGTGGAACGATTTTTTGCTAGTTTTGAGAATTAATTTCTTGTAACAATTTGTTCACACCTCTATTTTCTCTAAAATTTTATATCAACTGATCGAGTACAATGATGAAGTAGAGGACAAATTTAATCAGATTATTTGCTCACTTGCTATTCCGTTGCTACAATATATAGAAACCGAAGCAAGGGGAATACTCATGAAGAAACAAGCAAACTCTATTTTTGAAGCGATAGGCGGAAGTATTGCTGTACAACGGCTCGTACAAACGTTTTACGCACATGTAAGCCGGCATCCTGATTTAATTCCAATATTTCCTGAAGACTTAACAGAAACGATCTATAAACAAAAGTTATTCCTTACTCAGTTTTTTGGAGGTCCTCCATTATATTCTGAAGAACGGGGACATCCAATGTTGCGAAGAAGACATTTACCTTTTGAAATAACGCCAACACGAAAAGATGCTTGGCTTGAATGTATGGCACTTGCACTAGTAGAAGCTGAAATAAACGAACCTTACCGTACGGCTATATTTGAAAAACTAACCTTAACTGCTAACCACATGATGAACACACCAGAATAGGAGAAAGGAGAATCGGTGTGAGTTGGGAACACTCTGGATTTAAATCCATTTATCAAACAAACACATCGGAAAAATATAGCTATGTTAATGTTGTTCAAAAACCCATCGAGATTTATGTTTTTGTCGATCCCTTATGTCCTGAGTGCTGGGCGCTTGAGCCCTTCTTAAAGAAACTCTCAACTGAGTATGGCAGATTTTTCACCATTCGTCCGATCATAAGTGGACATTTAAGTACACTGAATAAAGACCAATTTGATCGCCCGCTAAAAATAAAAGCTATTTGGGAAAAAACTGCAAATCGAACAGGCATGTGCTGTGACGGTGATTTATGGTTAGAAAATCCGGTGTCTTATCCATGGATTGCCTCCTTGGCTGTCAAGGCTGCAGAATTACAAGGTAAAAAGGCAGGCAAAACCTTTCTTCGTAAAATTCAAGAAAGTGCATTCCTATATAAGCAAGATATTTCTTGTGAAGAAACACTTTACGCTTGTGCAAAAGCTGCAAATTTAGATGTAGAAGAATTCTCATCCGACTTATTTTCTTCCTCTGCTAAAAAAGCCTTTCAATGTGACGTAAAGCTAACTCAAGAAATGGAAGTTGATTATATTCCAACACTTGTCTTTTTTAACCAATTCACAGAAGGACAAGGTATTAAAATCTCTGGTCTTTATCCATATGATATTTATGTCCGTGTATTAAGAGAAATTTTGGAAAAACAGCCGATTCCTTCTGAGAAACCAATGCTAGAGGATTTTCTTTCTTATTATAAAACAGTCGGAACAAAGGAAATTGCTGTAGTTTACGATTGGTCTATGGCAAAAGCAGAACGAGAAATGAAAAAGCTACAATTGAAGCAAAAAGTGACGCGAATCCCAGTAAAGTATGGGGACTTCTGGAAATATGAAGATGAACAAAGGCCTTAATCAAGGCTTTTTATTTTTTGTATAAGAAAAACTTGGCTTGTCGCCAAGTCTTTATGGAGAAAGAAAGCTATCGTTTTTCTTATACGATAAAGTGAAACTTCATTCCATGGAATGCTCTTTACACGGAATGTTAGTACCACAAGGGTATGACCTAAAGGCCCTTGAACCAATCGGGCATTTAGGTGCCGTTTTCTCCCACTTTGACCCCTTGCACGAACTCAGGTCTTGAAGTGGGAAACTTACGGCACCTTACATGCGGGATAATACCTAAAGTTTTATACTTTGCTTTAACACAAAGAAAGAAGGATATGCGGGGCAGCGCATATCCTTCTTTTCTCTTTGTAATAACAAAGGGGGATGGGAGAAAGTTTCATGATCAAACAAAGGGGTTTTGTTTGTATCTAACTTACATTCTTAATATACCAATCATTTCACAAAGAATCAATAACCTTGTGCATGTTTTCACAAAAATGTCACGAATAAAGCGCTTTCCAATTGCATATGCTTTTATAATCCATTGTAATTTTATACAGAGGTGATAGCTTGAAACGTTTTATTCAGCCATTATTATTTTTACTTTTAACCGGTTTTGCTTTTGTTTTAAATATTTTAGGATTTTTACAGGTAATTCCTCTTTACATCACATTGCCTTTGTTGTTTATATCCATTTACTTAACCATCTACTCATTCACAAGCAAGCGTCTTTACCGAGGAACACGATAAAATGAACCTTCATTCAGTAGGAGTTTTCTTCCATCTCCTACTGAATGTTAGTACCACAAGGGTATGACCTAAAGGCCCTTGAACGAATCGGGCATTTAGGTGCCGTTTTCTCCCACTTAGACCTTTTGTATCAACTCAAGGCTCTTGAAGTGGGAGTCTTACGGCACCTTACATGCGGGATAAATGCAACGTGGACAAAGGTAAGCTTAAACGTGGGCGTTGTCATACTCGTACACTTCAAACATTTAAATACTCTAACTATGTCGAACTAACTTTCAAGCAAAAATTTTATCTTTTTAACATATGAAGAAATAATGGGTAATGCAAACCCATATGCATAGATAATGTCTTAGTTGCACCTGTACTTAAACATTTCATTTTTATCCGACGATTATCCTTCATGCTAAAATCAAAAAAAGCAGGTTTCATGACCTGCTTTTTTTGATTTATTCACTTAGCATTTTTTCCAATTGTTGCAGCTTCTCATCAAATACTTGTAAAGCATCCAATATTGGTTGTTTTGAGCTCATATCTACTCCGGCTTTTTTCAAAACTTCAATCGGATAATCACTGCTTCCTGCTTTTAGAAAATCGATATATTTTTCTACTGCACCATCTTTTTTGTCTAATATTTGTTGTGCTAATGCTGTTGCAGCAGAATAACCAGTTGCATATTGATATACGTAATAATTGTAATAAAAATGAGGTATTCTTGCCCATTCCAGACCAATTTCTTGATCGGAAACAACTTCTTCCCCATAATACTTTTTATTTAAGTCATAGTAAATTTCTGTTAGTTTTTCTGCTGTTAAAGCTTCTCCTTGCTGTTGCTTTAAGTGAATTGTATGCTCAAATTCAGCAAACATCGTTTGACGGAAGACAGTACCTCTAAACCCTTCTAAAAAGTGATTAAGTAAGTATAGTCTTTGTTTTTCATCCTCTAGGTTATTTAATAAATAATCATTTAGCAGTGCTTCATTACAGGTGGAAGCTACCTCTGCTACAAAAATCGAATAATTTCCGTAACGGAACGGTTGATTCTTTCTTGTATAGTAACTATGAACAGAATGTCCAAGCTCATGTGCTAATGTAAACGTATCATTAACGTTATTTTGCCAATTTAACAAAATATAAGGGTTTGTACCATATGAGCCTGAAGAATAAGCTCCACTTCGTTTCCCTTTATTTTCCTCAACATCAATCCAACGACCTTCATATGCTTTTTTAATAACACTTAAATAGTCATTACCTAATGGAGCAAGTCCCTTTAGTACATAGTCTTGAGCTTTTTCATACGTGATTTTCATATCGACATCTTGGACTAAAGGTGTGTATAAGTCATACATATGCAATTCTTTTAACCCAAGTACCTTCTTACGAAGTTTAATATAACGATGCAGTAGTGGCAACTTTTCATTCACAGCTTTCACCAAATGGTCATAAACTTCTTCCGGAATATTATTATTATCTAATGCTGCTTGTCTTGCGGAATCATAATTTCTTATTTTAGCAAAAAAATTATCTTTTTTAATATTTCCGCTTAGTGTAGAAGCAAAGGTATGTTGAAATTTGCCATATGTTTCATACACCGCTTTAAAAGCCGCTTGACGTACAGAACGATCCTTTGATTCCATAAAACGGATATACCGGCCGTGAGTGACCTCCACTTCTTCACCATTCTCATCTTTAATTATTGGAAAAGTAAGATCTGCATTATTAAGCATGCTAAATGTTTGCGCAGTGGCCCCCATTGGTTCTGAGGCTTCTGCAAGTATAGCTTCTTCACGCTCACTTAAAATATGCGGGCGTTGCCTTGTAATCTCATCTAATGTTTTTTGATAACCTTGCAAACCTTGTTCTTCTTTTATAAAGCTATTTAGCTTAGCTTCATCTATGGATAAAATTTCAGGAACAATATAACTCATCTTACTTGAGGCAACGGTAAGAATACTTTCAGCTTGAGCATTTAGCCGTTGATAAAATGAATTAGTCGTATCTTGGTCATAGCGCATGTGCGCATATGTAAAGAGCTTTCCCAATCGTTCTGACAGATGATCTTGGAGCTGTAACACTTCATAAAGATTTTCAGCACTTTCACCTAATTTACCTTGGTATTGCTCGATTTTCGGGATTTCCTCTTGTAACTTAGCCATTTCCTGTTCCCATGCCTCATCCGTTTCAAAAATATCTTCCAACTTCCATGTTAATTCAACTGGGATTTCTTCACGTTTTGGCAAAACTTTTTTATTTGTTGACAAAGTAAAATCCTCCTTTTTCTTTAAAACGAATAAAACTATGATGTTCTCTCTAAACGTATAGGTTCAAAAAGGACCGAAAAGTTTAACTTGCTTAGCTTCAACAAGCGAATTCGAGGCTATTACGGAAACATGCAGTCCAAGGCGAGTAGTCAATTAAAAAAACTTGCTAGCGACAAGCATAGTACAAATGATCGGCTAATTACACTTGGTACAGCTTTGCCATTCAAATATCCACTTACGTCTTGCTTTAGCGATAGTGTCTTTTTGATGTATAAAGAAATTCGCTTTATCGTTTGTAACGAACCTTTGAACCAATTTAAAAAGAACTTTTGCTATTTAGTATATCGTATTGTTAAGGAAACATGCTTTTATTTTGCTTTTGTAATTGTCGAAGTACCTCTTTATCTGCAGCAATTGCTTCCTCGATAGTTGTTGGAAAGTCAATATCGCTTAGTTTAATGAATGTCATAGCAGATATTTTTTTTACTATTTTAAGCTGGCTGAGAATTCGTAAATATTGATAAAGCGGATCACTTAATTCAGAAACTTGATAGGTTAATGAGAAATCCTTTTGTTGATACATTTCATTTCGCAATGAACGATGGTGAAGTTGAATGATTTCTCCATTTTGTCTTGGGATAAATCTTTCTATCACCCATTTGCTTTGCCAATTCCAAAGTGGAACTCGCATCATATATTGCGAGCTAATTGGTAAATGAATGATCGACGGAAGTGAGTGAAGATGTAATCGTTTTTCATATAGCCATCGATGCCAGTTTAATTCTCGCTTGGATAATCGTCCTCTTTGTTTTGTTCGAAAAGAGTGTTTTTCTTTATGCCATATGGAATATAACTCCTTACTACTAAACGCTTTTTCATGAAATAACTGAATAAACGACACTTGGCTGAGTTTATAGTCAGTTATTTTTCCCAATATCATACGATTTGTTACCATATATAAATCCTGAACTGTAATTAACCTGGAGGTGTATGGACAGAAAAAGAAAATCAGAGGAGATGATGTTGGAGAAAATTGATGAATTAAAGATTGGATAAATGAAGAAATATGCAGTTTATATCGGCTTTTTCTTTGAAAATATTTCGCACCAATAATCCAAATGGGAAAAATACTTAGCGAACGATACCCATCATTTCTTGCTTTTATAACAGCTGGTGAAATGGGGCTACATTGATACTCAATAGCTATTCTTTTTCTTCCGATTATAAGCAATATATCAGGCCGTTGACGAATCGTTTGTATAAATGGCTCTAACTTAACGGACAATTGCTGATGTAGTAACCATCTGTATAACATCATCTTTCCTTGATCATGATATATGCTTTCACCTCTACTTATAGAGTCACATGTTTTTATAGAATAATGAACAAAGTGAGGTATAACTCTTTTCCCTGAACGAAGGTACACTTTCCCCTTGCAAACTGGACAAATAAAGTTATGTTTATTGGTTTTCAACTTCTCTATTTCTTGAACAGATTTATTAAACAATATGACCTTCTGCCCATTTTGGTTTATGGCTTGTAACACAACTAACACCTCCGCTAAAATTTTACTGTGAAAAAAATAACATTTCGTTTACTCCTTGTCCTATTTTATTAGAAAGACTTGGCTTGTCGCCAAGTCTTTAGCGAAAGCTATCGTTTTTCTTATACGATAAAGCCTAAAGTATTATACTTTCCTATAGTACTAAAAAGAACATTTTTGAACAAGGAAAGTCAGCCTTTGACTTTTTATCTAATCCTCTAATAGTAATATTGTGATATTTAAATGTATTGGATTTTATAAGCAATTTTGGAGTATTCTTTACTAAAAGGAGATGAAAAAGTGATGATGTTACCATCTGAAGCAAACAAGAGTAGGAAAGTAAAATAAATATTGTGAATTGTAGATAAACCAACGTTAATTGAGATTTAAAATACTTACAACACTCATTAATCTAACTTATAACTGTTTTCACTTTTATCCATGTGGAGCCCATTTTGAGCTGGTTACTCGTCAAGGATAATTAATAAATATGACGAGGTAAATAAACAGCTTATCTATTAGTATTCGACAAGAAATCGTGGTATCCCTTCTTTTCTAGCATTTTTTTGCAGAAATTAAAATAACAATATGTAGGAGATTTCATTGTAGGCTAGCTATCGATCCAACATTATGAGTTGTACTGGGGACTTAATGATTTTAAAATTCCAACATACGGCACCTTATATGCGGGATAAAGAAAACATGCCTCTAAAACAGGAGGTGCCGATGTTGGACCGTAAGCCCGTTTATAGTCGATATTCCTTTAGATTCGAGCCGTTGTTGACTTATTGTAGGAAGAAGGTGAAGTTTGCTAGCAGCACGAGCACTTAAGCTAGACAAAACGACGATGCTATTTTCAAAAAAGATATCCGCATGGAGAAACAAATGTCTTTTCCTAAATAATAAAAAAGACACTCTTTTAGAGTGCCTATACATGGACAGGGAAGTATTTTCTAACCTGGGCAAACGTATCATTCTTAAAAATTTTCTTTCCGTATTCCTCAAGTACATGAATCGTAATATCCGAATCATTTCCAAATTCGAATACTTTACTTATGATGTTTTCTTGTTCTTCTTCTTCTAGTTCCTCTTCAGAAAACTCAATATATAAATAGTAGGTATCGTCAAAATGATAGAGCGTTTCTCTTATACCTATATGATAGTCTGTAAAATAATGACTTAATTGGATAACATCTTCAAAATCGTTGAAATCTGCAATAATCCATAGTTTGTCGTCATCATCCTGCATTTCTTCTTCATGCTTATCAAATTTGTCTTCTAACATATTTTCTATTTTCTTGTCCATCGGAAAATCAACTGTATTTCCATCCTCCGTTTGTAACTCTAAATTATCTCCATTTTTAGAAATCTGAGCTTTGGTCACAATAATTTCAAGTCCTTTTTCCAAGGCTTGTACTTGAATCCATAATGGGCCATCGACATTAAAATCTTCCTTATAATTCACTTCATCCATCATTTGCCAAAATAATTGTTCACTGCGTTCCCGATTATACCAGATTTCTTCCCGTTCAAAACCACGATCTTCAATATCCATATATGAGATATAAAATTTTACTGTATTTTCGTTTATTCTCTCGATTTCCATGTTTTTTCTCCCCCTTCTTATATAGGTAGGTGGAAGATACAGCTTCACCACATATATAACTTATAATATAGATACCCTGTTTTTTTTTTAACTAATCTCGATTTTGTTGCATGATCGGATTAAGCTAAACTCCCATTTAAAACCTCATTATCTATAAACTGATTACTATCCATATTGTATGATAGTAACCATGAATTTGGAAATATATATGCCTATTTAATTAGTAACATATTTTAACCTATATTTAAAGTTTTGTCACGCCACTTTTGTGACGATTTTTTTAAAATAATATGATATGTGTTAATACTGCCTTTCAAAGCTGAAAATCGTTTATTAGAAAGACTTGCCTTGTCGCCAAGTATTTATGGCGAAAGCTATCGTTTTTCTTATATTATAAAGCCTAAAGTTTTATACCATCCTATAGTACAAAAATTACAAATTTTTCATTTAAAAAACACAGATCAAATATACGATCTGTGTTTTTTATAATTGTTGTTCTTTATAAAGCTGGATAGATTAAAATATGTCAACACCAAAACTTTTTGGAGGTTTATATTAATTAACCATTCGCTGTGCTTCTCGTAACTGAAATGTACGTACCGTTCGTGGAAGGAAACGTCGAATTTCGTCCTCATTATAGCCAACTTGCAGGCGTTTTTCATCTAAAATAATTGGTCTTCTTAACAATCCTGGATTTTGTTGGATTAACTTAAAAAGATCCTTCATCGGCAATTGATCAATATTAACATCCAATTTTTGAAAAACTTTTGATCGGGTTGAAATAATCTCATCCGTACCATCTTCAGTCATACGTAAAATTTCCTTTATCTCATCCAACGTTAACGGTTCAGAAAATATATTACGTTCCTTAAACGGTATATCATGTTCTTCCAACCATGCTTTTGCTTTTCTACACGATGTACAACTTGGTGAGGTATAAAGTGTAACCATTAAAACTTCACTCCTCAATCTAATGTATATTTAGTTTATTTCATAAACTTTGAATGACTTATTAAATTAAAATAAGTTTAATTTACCCTATATGTAATTATACTACAATTGTCAAGTGAAAGGTAGAGGATATTTGAGAAAAGTTGTGATTTTTATGCTTGTTCATGAAATAATTTTTTACGCTTATAAGTAAATTACCCATATTAATTTTTATTTAAACATGTTATTTGAAAAAATAAATGCATTACTTTTTTATTTGCAATTCTTTTATCAAAAGATTTATTGATAACGATAGTCAATTTCCCGTGAAATATGGACACTCTGATTTTTCTAAAAAAAATTTAAAAAAACTCTTGCTTTTATTTTCTTTACCAATTATGATAATTCACATAACTTATCATGTTAGGTTTCCTGACACAGGAAGGGGGGATTTCATGAAGAAAATTAAAGCAATTATTAGGCCTGAAAAGTTTCAATCACTTCGAAAAGCTTTATCAAAGGCAGGAGTTGGTGGATTAACCATCACCGAAGCAGCGGGAACCGGAAAACAAAAAGGCAAAGAAGGTCTGTTTCGCGGTACAGCATTTCAAGTTCAATTACTCCCTAAAATAAAAATTGAAATAGTTGTTGAAGAACAAAAGGTAGAAGAGATTATTAAATTAATCATTACACATTGTAATACAGGAAATATTGGCGATGGAAAAATTTTTGTATCCCCCATCGAACAAACAATTAGAATCAGAACTGGTGAAAAAGGGAAAAAATCTGTTTTATAAATAAGGAGGATGATCATGTTAAGGAAATGCTTATTTCTTATTTTACTCACTTGCTTTATTACCTTTCCTGTATATGCTGCTCCAACGACTGCTTCTCTGGAAACATCGATTAACTTAGTCTGGGTAATGCTTGGCGCTATTTTAGTGTTTTTTATGCACGCTGGATTTGCAATGGTTGAAGTAGGCTTTACACGGGCAAAAAATTCGTTAAATATTTTGATGAAAAATCTCTTCACTATTTGTATTGGATCATTATTGTTCTACTTTGTAGGTTATGGACTTATGTTTGGTACTTCAAGTAGTTCATTTATTGGTACAAACAGTTTTATGTTAAATAATGTGGAGGATATTGGATTTTTTATCTTTCAAGCAATGTTTGTTGCAACATGTGCTACAATCATTTCCGGAGCTGTTGCAGAGCGAATCAAATTAAGTGTCTATCTCTTCATTGTAATTGCGATGACCGCTTTTATTTATCCTGTTGTTGGTCACTGGGTTTGGCAAGGAAATGGCTGGTTAACAGATTTAGGCTTTGTTGATTTTGCCGGTTCAACTGTTGTTCATTTAACTGGTGCAACAGGTGCACTTATCGCTGTCTTATTGTTAGGACCACGACTTGGTAAATATTCAGAAAATAAAATAAATGTTATTCAAGGTCATAATATTCCAATTGCTGCTTTAGGTGTATTTATTCTCTGGTTAGGCTGGTTCGGTTTTAATGGGGGCAGCTCAATGGATGCAGACCCAGCTATTGTTCCTTCAGTTATTGGAACAACTTTATTATCTACCTCAGCTTCACTCGTCACCTCCTCATTTTATTCCAAGCTGCGATTTAAACGAGTCGACGCTTCTTTGTCATTGAACGGCGTACTTGGCGGCTTAGTCGGAATTACTGCTGGATGTGCAGAAATATCACTTACTGGCTCTATTATTGTTGGTGTCATAATTATTCTAGTCGAAGGCATTCATTTTTTAGATACAAAATTACAAGTAGATGATCCAGTTGGAGCAATTACTGTTCATGGAATATGCGGTATTTGGGGAACGCTGTCTGTTGGCTTATTTTCTACATCAACTGGTTTGTTTTATGGTCATGGTATAGCGCAGTTAGGAGTTCAGGCTATGGGGGTAATTGCTGTAATTATATGGACAATGACAGTTATGGGAGTTCTCTTATCTATCGTAAGCAGAATTACTTCCTTACGTGTATCCAAAGAAGAAGAAATTGCCGGCCTTGATTTTACAGAACATGGTTCAAATGCCTACGAATTTAAAGAAGCATTTTTTTCTACTGATGAAGAACCTTTTAGTCATGGCTTACGTTTAGCTGAACGGTTGAACAATCTCCCCAAATCAGAAGAAGCTAGTTAGTTAATTGGAATATTATTACTTTGAAAAACAGCAAAGCCCTTATATGAAGGGGCTTTGCTGTTAACGGTTATCATTACGATCTTAAATCATCTAATATATGAACATCTCTATTTTCATCATACGTTAGCACGTCATCTACATGTTGATAGAATTGACCATATACTTCTTTATCTTTATACGTATAAATATCCTTATACATTTGTGTCATTTGTTCATACATAAAATCCTCTTGTTCATCGTTCGGTGACCAGTATAAAATTTCCATTTGTGTATGTTTATTTGTGGCTAAAGATCTTCTGCGGTAATCAATCGACTGAGCATGTGTAAAATCTTCCCGTTGTAGAAATGAAGACGTTTTTTGGTATCAGTATCTTCATAGTCTACAGGTTCTACTTCCAAGATAATTGGCTTGTTTTTCTTCTTTAATTTCTTAATTAGCAAATGTACAAATTCTTGTCCTCTTGCTTTTGCTGACACCCATAAATAATCGATAAAGATAAAAATAAAAGAATCAAACTCTGCAAACATTACAACATGTAAGTCACTTTCATCTTTATAGTAGAACATCACTTTTTCATCTAAAAGCATCTCCATATGTTCTCTTATTTCATTTCTTCAATGGGAAAATATTACTTTAACTTCTCATACCAATTCATAGATTTACTCCTTATTCTTCAGGAAGGAGAGCGAAGTTTTCTACGCTTGAGCGCCTAAGCTAGACATGCTACTTTTCAAAAAAGCTATCCACCTTGTAGAAGCAGATATAATTTCCCACAAAAACAAAAAGAAGCCTGTCATCACTATATGACAAACTTCCTTTTAGATTTATGTTATTCACTAAGCCCTACTTTATAATCTACGTTTTCCGTATAAACATTTGCCGCATTCCAAAGTAGGAACTCATGAATATCGTTTTCATACAATGCTTTAATTTGTGCCTCTACTTCTGCCTTACCATATTGCTTTGGTGCACCAGAATATAACCAAGGAGCTTCAAAGTCCTGAATCCATGGTCTAGAAACTGGAGAATCCTCTAATTTACCTAATACTTCATTTTCTACTTTTGCATATTCGCTAACTAACTTATACGGCTCCGTATCAGGATTTTCAATGCCAAAGTAAGAAGTCCAATGACTTGGATATATCATCGAAGAAATAATGTCAACATTACTTGCAATTTTTGAGAAGTTCTGCCCTATGCCAGGCGTTTCTTCTATAGTTGCTGCGTAGCCAAATATGTCGACCGAAACATCGACATCGTAGTTAGACAATTCTTCACGAGCATACTTTACAAAGTCTGTTACTGCTTGTACTCGCTTCTTGACATCATCCATTTCTATATCTTTATAGTCGCCTAAACCATAGTCCAATTCTTTATCCCTTGTTTCAAAGCCTTCCGGAAATCGAACATAATCAAATTGAATTTCCTGAAAGCCCATTTCTGCTGCCTTTTTCCCGATCTGCACATTATATTCCCATACTTCTTTTTCAAATGGATTAACGAATGCCTCCCCTTTTCCATTCACCCAAACTTGCCCGTTTTTGGTAAAAGAGAGATCTGGGCGTTTTTTAGCTAAAACAGAATCTTTAAATACTACGACTCTAGCAATCGGATAAATTCCTTTTTCTTCAAGCTCCTGCATCATTTTCTTTGGATTTTTTATGTATTTTTTTGCCATATCCTCATATGGCGACCCCTTTTCCGGAGTAAATGTTAAATACCCATTATCCTCTTTAATATCAATTACCATTGTATTTAAGTCAGTATTCTCTATTAACTTAACAAGCGATTTAAATTTGCTTCCCCCAGCAGAGTGCCCGGTTACATAAATTCCACGCACAGCGTCTGGATATTCAAAGTTATAATCGGATGTATAAACAAAACGCTTTAGTTTATCATCCAGTGATTTTAAACTAAGTTGACGTTCCTGATGCAAACCTGCCGTCACTGTTTTATCATTTGCACTTACAATAACTGGTACATTTAACAAAACAATGCTCAGTATTGCTAATAACAGAATTCGCTTTCTCATCATAACCTATCAATCCCCATTTTTTAATTATGAATCTAGTATAAAGGATAATATGTCATTATGAAATGGATTTTATCGTTTTTTGCCGAAAAATAGATACGATTTCCTAGATTATGTGCAGAATGAATGATTACTCTACTAGTAGCACAATGTATTCATTTTTGTTGTTTTTAAACAGCCCCTATTATGCAAAGAGAAAAAGTTTGGTCTATAATATATGTAGATTCATAAGAAAGGAAGTTTTCTTTATGACAAACAACAAAATTAAACTCACCTCTCTCACTTCAAAAGGAGGATGCGGTTGTAAAATTGGTCCTGCAGATCTAGCAGAAATTATGAGAGAGTTACCACCAGCAACTCCAAATCCAAATTTACTTGTTGGTTTACATACTAGTGATGACGCTGGTGTCTATCGAATTAATGATGATACAGCTTTAGTTCAAACCGTTGATTTTTTTACCCCAATTGTAGATGACCCATATTCATTTGGACAAATTGCTGCTGCTAATGCAATTAGTGATATTTACGCAATGGGCGGAACACCAATTACCGCACTAAATATTGTTGCCTTTCCAGTCTCTACCTTGAATAAACAAATCTTAACAGATATATTGCGTGGAGCCGGAGATAAATTGAAAGAAGCTGATGTCACGTTAGTTGGCGGTCATTCCATTGATGATAAAGAGCCAAAGTTTGGTCTCGCTGTAACCGGAATTGTACATCCTAATAAAGTAAGAACAAACGGTGGAGCTCGTGTTGGGGATAAGTTAATTCTGACAAAACCAATCGGTGTAGGTATCTTGACAACCTCTATCAAACGAAATTTACTAACAAAAGAAGAAATTGATCAAGTCACAAATGTAATGGCTACATTAAATAGAACGGCAGCTGAAGTCATGCAAAATTATCAAGTGCATGCATGTACGGATGTTACCGGTTTTGGCTTATTAGGACATGCCTCCGAAATGGCAAAAGCAAGTAATGTTAGTCTGCATATTTATCATAAACAAGTTCCTAAACTACCGAGAGTAAGATCATTAGCGGAATCAGGAGCTATACCGGGTGGAACGAAAAATAACTTTTCCCATGTGTTCTCCGATGTTTCTTTTCCTGATACAATGGATAAAATCGATCAATTAATCTTGTGTGATGCCGTTACATCTGGGGGATTGCTTATGGCTGTAGCGAATGAAGAAGCCGATGATCTGCTTGCAGAACTAAAAAAATCGGGAGTACATGCTTCTGTTATTGGAGAGACAACTGACGCATCAGTCGGACATATTTACGTGGATGAATGACTTAATAGTTATTAAAATTACTTTCTTTGCTCATACTAATTACCAGTATAGATAGTGTCTAAAGCCTAAGAGTGAAATAGTTTCCTATTATAAAAACATCCCTGAAGTAATTATGTTTGTTTTAAATAAATCCATCTTTGTGAAAAGATTTCATTCCGTATGAGGGCTATTCATTTCCATGGATGGTGATTGAACGTAGCATGAAAATGTGTCCCCTTCAACTTAAATTTCTTGGTGTACTTAACGAATTAACGGGAATTCATGTTGGCTTTACTACAAATTAGTATTCAGAAAGGTGGCAGGACATTGATTCAAGATATTTCTATCGAAGAATTACGGTCGGTAAAACAAATAGAAAAATGGAACCTTATTGATGTACGATCACCATCAGAATATCAGAATGCCACCATCCCTGGCAGTATTAATATTCCTTTTTTTAATGATACAGAAAGAAGAGAAGTGGGAACTTTATATAAACAGGTTAGCCCACAGGCAGCAAAAGAAAAGGGATTAGAACTTATTTCTAAAAAACTCCCCGATTTTGTAAAAGAGTTTGCCAAGATAGATGGCGAGAAAGTCATATTTTGTTGGCGTGGTGGCATGCGTAGTAAAACGTCTGCCACCGTTCTTGACTTAATGGGGATAAAAGTTTATCGCTTAAATGGAGGTTACCGTAGTTATCGGAATTGGGTCGTAAAAACAATACAGACATTAAATTGGGAATCAGAAGCTTGTGTATTAAACGGACATACCGGATCAGGAAAAACTACCATACTAAAAAAGCTAGCTAGTTTTCATTATCCAGTCATCGATCTCGAAGCAATGGCAAACCACCGAGGTTCTATATTTGGTCAAATTGGTTTAAAACCCCATAATCAAAAAACATTTGATGCATTATTAATCGAACAAATTGACAAATTAAAGCATACCCCATTTGTACTAATTGAAGGCGAAAGCAAACGAATTGGCCGAATCCTTTTACCGGATTTTCTGTTAGACAAAAAGGAAAGAGGAACACAATTTATTATCGATGTACCAATTGAAGAACGAACAAAACAAATCATCGAAGATTATCAGCCATGGAAACATGAAGTAGCCTGCTTGGAAGCATTTAAACGGATTAAGAAACGAATTCATACACCTATTGCAAATCAGATTGAGACGGACTTGCAATTAGGAAGATATGATTCCGCTGTCCGGCTGTTACTCGAATACTATTACGACCCGCTTTATGATTATACAACGGAACAAATACCAGAAGATAGAAAGATAACGATTAAAGCTAATAATATAGAAGAGGCTTATCACTTATTGAAAACGCAAATTGACAGTAAATGGAGTATAATAAAAAGTAAATAAGCCATCATATGAACTTTATTTTATTTTTAAGTGAAGAAAAACTGGATTCCGCATTATTGCTGAATGAGACAGAATATCTAAATAAAGGCATCTTTGCTTCTTGATGCTTGCAATTTACAGTTAAGATTTATATAATAAAACAAAATTAATATGTTTGGCGATGACAAAGATATAGTACAATTGCCCGCTGGTTTATAGAGAGCTTGTGGCTGGTGAAAACAAGTACCAAGGTTAATTGGAAGTGGACTTTCGAGCTAATTTTATATTTGAAAGTGACCTTACTGGCTGTTTGTAAGGTAATCAGGGTGGCACCGCGGTTCAATCGTCCCTATTTATTGGATGGTTGGGCCTTTTTGTATGAAATAATAAATTTGGAGTGAGTAAGATGAAAACAATCTTTTCAGGAATTCAACCTAGTGGTACATTAACGCTTGGAAATTATCTAGGTGCACTAAAGCACTTTACGGAACTTCAGGATGATCATAACTGTTTTTTTTGCATTGTAGATGAGCATGCAATCACTGTTCCACAGGATCGGTTAAAGCTTAGAAACAATATTCGCTCATTGGCAGCACTTTACTTGGCATCGGGGATCGATCCGGAAAAATCAACTTTATTTATCCAATCCGAAGTCCCGGCTCATACCCAATTGGGCTGGATGTTACAATCCATTAGCTATATGGGTGAGCTAGAAAGAATGACACAGTTTAAAGATAAATCAGCTGAAAAAGAAACAGCCATCTCCTCAAGCCTGTTAACGTACCCAGTTTTAATGGCTGCAGATATCTTATTATATCAAGCCGATATTGTACCTGTTGGAGAAGATCAAAAACAGCATTTAGAATTAACAAGGAATTTAGCTGAACGTTTTAATAACAAATATAATGACATCTTTACAATTCCAGAAGCTAGCATTCCAAAAGTAGGCGCTCGAATCATGTCCTTACAGAACCCATTGAAAAAAATGAGTAAGTCAGACGAAAATGAAAAAGCCTTTATTTCCATGCTAGATGATCCGAAGAAAATTGAAAAGAAAATCAAAAGTGCTGTCACCGACTCAGACGGTGTTGTAAAATATGATAAAGAGAATAAACTAGGAGTATCAAACCTGCTTGTCATTCATTCCATTTGCTCTGGGGAATCCATCGAAGAACTGGAAGTTAGATATGCAGGTAAAGGCTACGGAGAATTTAAACAAGGAGTAGCAAAAGCAGTTATTGATATTTTAAAACCTATTCAAGATAAATACAATGCATTAATTCATTCAGATGAGCTTGATGATATTTTAGACAGAGGGGCGGAAAAAGCTGCTCCCATTGCCAATCGCACATTAGTCAAAGCTAAAAAAGCAATGGGTCTAGGTCGAGTTAAAAAGAAAAAAGGACAAGAATAAAAGCGAAAGCGCTCGGTTACCGACACAGAAACGGCAAAGCTTCTGACGAGATAAAAAGAAACTTCATTCAAGGGTTACTTAAGTTAAACAATCATATTTCAAAAAATAAATGGATTTTTTTCAGAAAAAGACGGATGGGACACCAAAGCATGCCCCATCCGCTACTGCTTTTTCACTTATTTTGATGCATTTTGCTCCTGACCATTTTCTACTTCCCACATTTTTTCTAAAAAAGGTTGCCCTTTAATTAATTTACGGCACAAATCTTCATGTCTTGGACTCCAGCCTTGTTTCACACCCTCATACAAAGCTTCCCAAACCTGCTCTTCCTCCATAAATCGGATATAAGGGTAGCGCTTAGGGTCCCATTCTGTTAACCAATATCGCAGTTCTTCCAAGTTATTAGTAGTTTTCAGTTGATCTAATGCCATCATCAGTAATTGTTTTAATTGCCGTTCTCTTCTTGTCAGACCAAAAATTAACTCAGGTGGCATCGAAAGCATATGATATTCCTTTTTATAATGTTTAGCATCATATTTAAACGATTGTACCTTGGCATTTTTGATCATATCATAAACGAGCTGTTCCTGCCTTGGTATTAAGCGACTTTTACGAACAGGAATCTTATAACCAATAGTATCGAATGCCAATATGTCATTTCCGTCTGTAACTATACTAGCAAAATCCAATACAGTTCTTTCCTGACCTTTTCGCATATACGCCCGTTTATAAATTGTATCAAGTAGGGACTTTGGTAATTCTTGCATATCATTTTCAATGTAGAAAAACAATTCCTTTGTTATGTATAGCAATGGCACTTGGTCGAGTAATTCGATACCGTCTTCTTTACGCCATTCTTGAAAATAACAAACATTATAACCATTTTCTTCACCTTCAAACCAATTCACCCAAACATCATGCATATACAACATAAAACAACCCTCACTTTTCAAACTGAACTTAACATACATTATGACCATCCTTTAAAAAAATATTCTATGTATCCTTCGATAATTTACCAATTTGTTGTAAAGAATTAACTCCTCTCAGCAATTTCTTAATACGAATGGTCACATGTTCTATAGCCAAAATAAAGTTGTTTTTAACATGATTTAGTAAATTTAAGAGGTATTTACTTCTCTTTATTAGTAGGTAATTGGCTTAATGAAATACTCATGAGGATAAAACCGACAATAAGAAAGTAGCATTCCACTCGACTGACAATAAAACTGAAATACTCCCCCCATGAAAGACCTGCCGGAAGAAAATTCATATAGCCAATAATGGTTACTCCCCCCATCACTGAGAAGCCAAAACCAATTAGAAACAAAAATACATAGCCCATTTTATTCTCCCTACCTTGTCCACTTTTTAATAGACTATGCTTGTCCAGATAAATAAATGAAATTTAATTATAAAGAAAAGTCTTTTAAGGTACACAACCATCAATATATTAACTACGTTTCTGCATTAAAACTCTTTTCAATATCAAGTGAACTATGAAGTGAAACTTCATTCAGTATTGACTTTCCTTGAAGTAACAAAGGATAAAAAACCTAAATATTCTGATAAAGGTTTTTTTGCTGCGTGAATGCTTAATCCAAAGTCTTTCTCGTCCTTGAAAAATCGCGATGTGTCGCTGTCGCAGTTTTCCTTGTCCTTGAAAAAGAAAAGCACTTTTTCTGCGTGCGATGTGTCGCTGTCGCAGTTTTCCTTGTCCTGTAATCTGAACGAATCTGGATAGATACCCTTCCTCTCATAACGTTCGCAAAAAAATAATTAGGCGACATGTGAACCGATGTTGACAGATCGTAGTCGAAATTACAAGCTTGCTACAACTTGAGCACATAAGTTAGTCGAAGTTACACTTGGCTTGTCGCCAAGTCTTTATGGCGAAAGCTGTAGTTTTTCTTATACTATAAAGTGAAACTTCATTCAGTAGGAGTTTTCTTCCCTCTCCTACTGAATGCTAGTGGAACCAATCGGGCATTTAGGGGCCGTTTTCTCCCACTTTGACTCTTTGGTCTTGAAGTGGGAATCTTACGGCACCTTACATGCGGGATAAACCCTAAAATTTTTTGCTTTCGTATAGTGCAAAAAAATATCCACCATGTAGAACCGGATTTAATTTATAACAAAAAAGCCGTCTATGTTGGTACTGTATCCCAGAAGTGAGAGTAAAAAATCTAACTTCTGGGGTAACCCACCGTTTAGCACGACTTTTTTAATATAACGGAACTATTGATACTTCTTAAACACCAGGGCAACGTTATGCCCGCCAAATCCAAGTGAATTACTAAGCACTACGTCTACATCCTGTTCTCTTGCTTTATTAGGTACATAATCTAAATCACAGTCCGGATCTGGTGTCTCATAATTAATAGTTGGAGGAATCATTCCTTCGACAATCGTTTTTACAGAAATAACAGATTCTACTCCACCAGCTGCACCTAACAAATGACCGGTCATTGATTTTGTTGATGAAATCGCAACATGTTTGGCATGCTCTCCTAAAACAGATTTAATGGCGATGGTTTCATATTTATCATTTAAATTGGTACTTGTTCCATGTGCATTAATATAATTTACTTCAGTCGGAGCAACAGATGCATCATTCAAAGCCTCTTGCATAGCCCGGGCAGCCCCCTCACCACTTTCGGCCGGGGCAGTGATGTGATAGGCATCGCCTGTAGCGCCGTAGCCGACAATTTCTGCATAAATCTTCGCATTCCGCGCCAAGGCAGATTCGAGTTCTTCTAAGACTAATATTCCACAGCCTTCTCCCATAACAAAACCATCCCGATTTTTATCAAACGGACGGCTTGCTTTTTTAGGATCTTCATTTACTGAAAGTGCCTTTGCTGATGAAAACCCTGCAAAAGCCATATTTGATATTGGTGCTTCAGTTCCTCCAGTAATGATTGCATCCGCATCTCCACGTTGAACTGCTCGAAAAGCATCACCAATAGAGCTCGCTCCAGAAGCACAAGCTGTTACAGTACAAGAATTAATCCCTTTAGCCCCTAATTGAATCGATACTTGACCTGCAGCCATGTCTGGAATCATCATTGGTACAAAAAATGGACTAACTCGTTTTGGGCCTTTCTCCAAAAGTTTCTTATGCTGATCCTCCCATGTTTGCATACCGCCAATTCCGCAGCCAATCCACACACCTACACGATTACGGTTGTTATCGTTGATTGGTAAATCTGCATCTTCCACAGCCATCTTTGCTGCTATAACTGCATATTGAGTAAATAAATCCATTTTACGTGCATCTTTTCTTTCAATATACGGAGAAGGGTCAAAATCTTTTATTTCTGCAGCTGCCTTAGCAGGAAACAACTCTTTATCTACTTTTGTAACAAAATCAATCCCTGTTTTCCCTGCAATAAGGTTTTCCCACATATCATTTACATTATTTCCAACTGGTGTAACGGCGCCAAGTCCTGTTATTACCACTCTTCTTTGTTTCATATGGTTTTCCTCCTAGTTCCATACAATTATCTTCCCCATCGTATTGCTAAGGCCCCCCATGTTAAACCGCCGCCAAAGCCTACTAACACAATCAAATCATTGTCTTTTATTTTACCATCTCTGACAGATTCCGACAAAGCAATAGGTATAGATGCCGCTGAATTATTTCCATATTTTTTAATGGTTTTTGCCATTTTATCATCGGAAATGCCAAGTCTTTGTCTAGCTGCTTCCATAATTCTTATATTTGCTTGATGAGGTATTAAATAATCTACATCTTCTTCTTTATACCCTGCATCCTTAATAACATTCACTGAAGATTCCGGCATTTGTCTTACTGCAAATTTAAACACTTCACGACCATTCATAAAAATATGGCCTGTTTCTTTATCTTGATATAGTTCCTTCCCACCAGCTCCATTTGCGCCTAGTTCAAAGGAAAGGATTCCTTTTCCTTCTGAAACTTGTCCCAATACCGCAGCTCCTGCTCCATCGCCAAATAATACACATGTACCGCGATCAGACCAATTCGTTATTTTTGATAGTTTTTCAACCCCAACAACGAGCACATGCTTATACGCTTTTGTTTCAATAAATTGTTTAGCTGTTACCATTCCATACATAAAACCTGCACAAGCAGCACCGATATCCATTCCAGCTGCGTTAGTGGCGCCTAAACGATCCTGTATTATACATGCAACAGAGGGAAACGGTGTATCTGGTGTTACAGTTGCAACCAATATTAAATCAATATCCTCTGGTTTCAGCTCCGCATCCTTAATTGCATTTTTTGCAGCTAATAAAGCCATATCGGATGTGTCCATGTCATCTTCTGCAATTCTTCTTTCTTCTATTCCAGTTCGTGAGCGAATCCATTGATCATTTGTATCTACTATCTTCTCCAGATCGTGATTGGTTACAACCTTCTCAGGAACATAGTGACCTAGGCCTAAAACACCAACGTCCATTTTTCCATCTCCTTAAAAACTCAAATTATTATCTATTATTATTACTTGGTACTAATTTTAAAGTATAACATAGATTTTTGCAAGCTAAAGAAGACTAGACAACTCTGTTGAGAAATCCAGCCAATCTCTTTATATTCATCAATCGCAGCTTGTACTTCTGCTTAAAACTACACTAGAACTTTTAAATTAAATGGAGTTAAAGAAACTGCTCCATCTTGAAAATCAAAAGTCTAGCATCATTAAACTTATAAAAGTAAACATCGGTTTACCCTATCTATAAAACCAAATTTTAAAATAGTTGGACTTCATACGCATCAACATTTTTGTTGGTGATAACAACATTACTTAGGATGAAGATTAGTTGTTACAAATTAGGTAATTATCTTTCAACGAATTATTAAATCAATCCTTGTTTCGAAATAAACAATAATGTCGGATTACTTGTTCAAGCTTATCTTTATTAGGTTTATTGTCCCGAATTTGTAGTATCTTTTCAAGTTGATTTTTCTTAATAACTGTTAATTTCTTATAATCATCATCTGTCTCTAACCAATCCATTAAACTTTTTACAAAATCTTTAATATAAATAGCATGTTCAAGAAAATGAGTAGATGAAAACGGGATAAAATGTTGATTCATATACATACCTTTTTCTGTCATCGGCATCCATTCGCCAAACAAAAGTGGTAACTCGATAAATAAATCAGTGGCTCGTATTTTTTCAGGTTGTTTGTAATCAAGTACAATGGAATAATCAGAGGATACAGCTGATGGAACTTCCATCTGACCGATTTGAATAATTAAATTATACCGATTATCCCTTTTATGTGAATAAAATATAAAATTACTATTTCGCCCAAAGAATAAAGAAAGCGACTCATCTTCCTTATCATTCAAAAGACCTTCTACTTCCATTCCGTTTTCAAGCAAATAATTAACGACATGAAATCCAATCCAGTGATTACAATTAACAACTAAAATCGTCATGCAATTCCTCCCACTATCCCGTATTCTTTCCTTTTACAATTAGACAGGAAAATAAACTGCTACATCTGAAGTACTATTTTTTAATAAAATACAAGTAATGCTTTTTTTTTATACTACGTTTTGGTAAACTATTAAGAGATATTTGGTGTATAATGGTTATAGACATAGTAAAAAAATGAGGTGTTTTCATGCGATACATTGTTACGATCATATGGTCATGTTTAATTGGTGGTGTCGTATCCTATGTACTGTCGAGTATGGGTAGTGAACCGTTTAGTCTTGAAGGTACTGTTGCTTTAACTGCTGTGTTTTTTATCGCGATTGCTGTTTTAGGTGACGGTATTTTAAAAAATGATAACTCACACAGTTAATCAAATGTAACCACTACTTATTCTGATATGCATAGCTTTTATCTATTATATTTCTGTTTGCATGTCGAATCGTATTATTAGTTATGTGTAGTTAAACTAGCCTATTTTTATACAAAATTTCAAGCTTTACTATACATGTAGCTAGAACCCTTGCCTTTCTTCTTTTAGAGCAGGCAAGGGTTTCCATTTGAATTCAGTTTTAGTACCATGGTAAAACACTGATTGCAGTTAAGCCTGCTAAGGGCAGGACAAACCTATTAAATCGCTGTGGTGGATAACCATACCCATAACCTGATCCATAGTCAGGACCACCCCTATATCCAGGATCACCATATCTGGCGTAGCCGTATTGTCTATGATGCGATCCTGCTTGGTGGCGAGACAGTTGTTCATGTAATTCGATTGGTGTCGCAAGATAAACGGATTCATGATCTAAACCAGTAATAATACCGTCAATACTTGATCCATCTTCTAATTCAACTAACACGTACGCATGTATATGATCTCTACAAACATCATATATATGTTGATGATGTTGATGACTCATTTTATCTACCTCCTCACCATTCAGCGTATTCATTCGCCTATAGGTTGGTGACATGGTAGTAAAATTAATCCATAAGAAAACTGCACCAATGCTAAATAATTATTGCATTGGGCAGTAACATCATTCTATATGGACATAAACAATTAAAACATATCGTATTAACTATTTTAGTTGAAAATTATACTTTGCTAACGTATAAAAACGGAAACACATTATTTTACAAGCAGTATAGCCCTATTAGTAATACGTAAGCAATAAAACCAATTGTAAGAAAGACCGTTTTTTCATGCTCGGTTTTCTTGCTCTTTCTACCCTTTAGTCTCGGATCTTATCAGGAAAGTCATTTTAACCTAGTCTTGGATACAAATTTTAAAAAGTATTGATGTAAATAGCAGGAGGATTTTTATGGAGAACTTAACAGAACTTGGTATTTTATTAAAATATTTGATATTAGGTTTATTTCAAGGGTTTACAGAACCAATTCCTATCTCGTCAAGTGGCCACTTAGTCATGCTAAGACATATTTTTAATCTTCAAGATCAGTTAGCAGGACTATCTTTTGAAATTCTTGTCAACACAGGCTCTTTAATAGCAGTATTAATCGTTTTTCGCAAGGATCTTATTCGTTTAACACAAAACGGTTTACGTTACATATTACAAAAAGATAGAGATGCTGAAGCAACAGCTGATTTTCAATTTATTATATTTTTAATTATCGCCACGATTCCTACTGGAGTATTGGGTTTTTTACTTGAAGATTATATTAGTGAAAAATTGAGTCAACCAGTTATTGTAGGTTACACATTATTAATTACTGGGGCAGCATTATGGGTTATTCGAAATATTCATGGAAAAAAGAATGATGGAGACTTAACCGTAAAAGATGCGTTGATTGTTGGCGCAGCACAGGCTGTCTCTCTTATACCGGGAATTAGCCGCTCAGGCGCAACTATTGTTGCTGCTATGCTTGTCGGAATGAAGCGGGAAACTGCTTTTCGTTTTTCGTTTTTATTATACATCCCGGTTAGTCTTGGAGTTTCAATATTAGGTTTTAGTGATATTATTAGTGATGATAAATTCAATACGTTAATGATTCCGTATGTGATTGCATTTCTTGCAGCAATTATCGCTTCTTATTTTGCCTTAAAATGGTTTGCGAATATCATGGCTAAAGGAAATTTAAAATATTTTAGCATTTATTGTTTTATTGTTGGTATCCTTGCGATTATTTTTTTATAACATAAATGTTTTCATAATAATTTTACCAATGGACTTTATTCAGGGAACGCTTTTAAACAAGGTTTAAAAGCGTAACGTCCTTAAAAAAGCTGTTATGAATTGCCAACGAAGTTTCCTTGTCTTTAAACTTCTTTTTCTGATCAGTGGCTTTACCTTGTCCTTGAAAAATCGCGACACCTATTTAAACAGTCTCTCTAATCCTGTCACAGGGTATAGGTATTGTATCTTCCACTTAAACCGCTTCGTATTCCTAAGCGATTAAAGTGGGAGTCTTATGGCACTATAGACGTCAGATGAAAATTGTTACTAAAGGCTTATTACGCTTTTACATAACGATTCCAGACTAAAAAAAGAAGCATCCACCATAAAAGTGAATGCTTCTTTTTTTAATCTGGAATACCTAATGCAATTTTTGCATAACGTGACATTTTATCTTTGCCCCAAGGAGGATCCCATACAATATTTACTTCTGTCTCTTTTACTTCTGGTATATCGGCTAAGGCATGTTTGATATCCTGCTCAATATGACCAGCAAGAGGACAGCCCATTGCAGTAAGTGTCATTGTAACCTTACATAAGCCCTCATCGTTTAGTTCCACGTCATATATTAAACCTAAATTGACAATATCTATGCCTAATTCAGGATCAATAACATTTTCTAAAGCACCCCAAAGGTTTTCTTTAAGAGCTTCATCCATCCTTTATACCTCCTCTGCTCTGTTTTATTACTACTATTTAAACATATTTCCAACAAAAATCAAAGAAAATTTGGATGTTCGACAAGCCTTTAGTACCAACGATTATGTAGTTAAACTGATGCATAAAAATGCAAGAAAATTTCTCCGTCAAATTAACTGCTGCCGCTAAAAATTTATCCTTTTTTACGTATAAAGAAACTGACACGCCTCGGAGTTGGCAACTACGCTTAATCGTAAAAAGGAAAGCTTTTAGAACATTGAAATATTCTTCTATCATTCATGTCTAAAACTCGACTCAAACAATTATAATTGTTTAGTAAACCATTTTACAGTCTCTAGTGTAGCATAGCGTCCAACTTTATGCCCGCGATTAGCTTCCGATAAAAACTTAAAATTTAACGGATTCGAATAAAGTGATTCATTCTGTTTATAAAATGTATACGTATGCTCAAATGGAATAACTTCATCGGCTTTCCCGTGCCAAAGTAAAAGTGGACGTTCTTTTAATTTTTCTGGTTGCTTAGAAAGGTCGTAATGTGTTAAATGCTCATATAAACGATTTATTTCTTTTTCTGTTCTCGGTAACTTTCCATTTTTTTGTTGGAAATGATCGACCAATGCTTTGGCATAGTCAGTAAGCTTTGGAGTACCCATTAATACTGCAGCTGTCTTGATCCAATCATATTGGGTAAGTGCTGCTGAGGTAGTAATTCCGCCCATGCTCGTCCCAGCAACACCAAACCGTTCATCTAAAAGCAGGTTCGATTCATCGACATAATCTTTGATATCTTCTAATTCCTTCACATTTTGCAGCACAATTTCCCAAAAAAAAGTTTGTCTTTTTGCTGGAGAAATTTTGCCTTCTCTAGCGCCATGGTATAAACTATCTGGTAAAATAACCCGATAACCACGCTTAGCAAGTAAAAAAGCAAGTGGAAGATTATGCTCTTTCGCACTAGTAAAACCATGAAAATAGGTGATAACTGGTAATGGTTTGCCTTTATTATCTTCATCTACAACGATTAAACTAGGAATGGTGTTAATATCTTTTTCGTAAATTCCGATCATCTAAATATCCCCTTAATGTACATATTCATCATGACTTTCATTTTACTATCGGAAAAAGTTGCAATCAACTTTTACAAATAAAATTTTACTTTACATCTATATGTTTCAATTATACACTATGGAAGACGAGGTGAGTAATTATGCAAACAAACAGACATTTAATTGCTTTAGACTTGGATGGAACGTTGTTAACAGATAAAAAAGAAATTAGTGCACAAACTAAACAAATCGTATTAAAGGCAATCGAGGAGGGTCATATCGTTGTCATTGCAACTGGTAGACCGCATCGTGCCAGCATTGGTTATTATGAAAATCTTGGATTGACCACGCCTATGGTTAATTTTAACGGGGCATTAATTCATCATCCAAAAGATAGGAAATGGGATGCACTGCATAGCCCGATGCCAATTCGAACTGCACATAAAATAATTGGAGCTTGCTATGACCTTCATGTGCGCAATATATTAGCTGAAGTTATGGATGAAGTGTATCTAGATCAATATGATCAAGCTATTATCGATATCTTTCATATAACTAAAGATGATCCGCCATTTACGATTGGAAGTCTTCGTAATAAGCTCACGGAAGATCCTACATCCATTCTTATACATCCTGATGAAGAACATATATCAACACTAAGGAGACATCTAGATGATTACCATGCAGACCTTATTGAACATCGCAAATGGGGAGCGCCGTGGAATATTATCGAAATTGTTCGTAAAGGAATGAATAAAGCAGTTGGCTTACAAAAAATAGCCCATTATTTCCATATACCACAAGAACGAATTATAGCTTTTGGAGATGAAGACAACGACTTGGAAATGATCGATTATGCTGGCGTTGGCGTAGCGATGGGCAATGCAATTGATGAGTTAAAATCCATTAGTAACTATGTTACCAGATCCAATGAAGAAAATGGAATTGCGTTTTTTCTAAAGGAATATTTAAAATTAGAAGTCGAAGTGGGATAATCACCAGCAATTTCCTACTATAAAAAACAGTAATATAAGCCAAACTAAAGGCGAGCGCATCAGAGCGCTCCCTTTTTACTTTCAGAGCATGCTAAAAAGTGATGATCATCACCATTCCAAATATGTTGGCATAACAGCTTGTCACGAATGCATCATGATGATTTCAGTAAGTACATCTTCTTATGTACAAGGAGGAAATATCGTGAATAAAGTGAGTAAATCAAAGCGTTTTGGCCAACAGAGCGCGGATTCTGTTAAAAAACATGATGACCGTTTTCCGTACCGAAGCACATTTTCTGATTCGATACGAAAAAAAACAGAAGCAGATAACCACACTGTAGGAGGTTTTTAGGTTGGAAAACAACAATCAAAATTTATTTCAACAAGCTAAAAACGCTGTTATGAACTTGATGAATCAACAAAATAATTCATCAAGTGCACAGGATAAACAGGCTGCACAAAATGCTATTCAAGCTGCCTATAATGAAGCGACTCCTGAAGAGAAGCAACAGTTACAGCAGCTGGAGAATCAGTTAAAACAGCAAAATCAATTACAGTAACCTCTGCATTTTGATTGTATGGTAAATTCCTAATCATTCTTAATGGATGTAACTGGTTTTACTGATGACGATCTAAATGGCTCACATCATATGATGTGAGCCATTTTTAATGACTAAAGTTTACATTCATAATGATAGCAAAATACTTTTTAATCTAGCTTATTTCTGCTAAGATGGACATAACTATGATTTAGGAGGGATGTCCGAGTGGGAGTCAGAGCCGAAGCCACCCCAAATCCAAATGCAATGAAATTTACTACAGACAAATTAATTTTTGAGGGAACAAACAGTATTTCCGTAATGCCCGGTGATACGAGTGAATACGATATTTTAAATGAATTGATGCAAGTGGAAGGTGTAGATAACGTTTTTGGTTATCAAAACTTTATTACGGTTAATAAAAAATTTGATGTTGAATGGGATATATTAACGCCAAAAGTAATAAAAGTGTTTGAAAACCATGGATATTGAAATTATTGTTAGTAAAAAGGAAAAGTGCCATGTATAAACATGGCCTTTTTTACTTTCTAGAGAAATTATATCCATTTCTACATGTTGATAAACTTTTTTGCAGTAGCATTGTCTCAACGCTCAAGCTGTAGTAAACTTCACTCTTCTTCGATATTATTACCCATTTTTTACATCGACGGGAAAATGATTTTGAGTAATTCAACCATTATCATCATTTTTTCCATACATAGTAATGATAGAAGGCTCTTCAGCTGTAAAGGTTTCTTTTGGTGATTGGATTTTAATCGTAAATCCCTTCCAATCTGCTGCTTGATCATTTAAAACTGCTTGCATCTCTTCTGTTATTGGTTTACCTTCATGCTCAGAGCCTGTAAAACACATCTATATCTGTAGCCTTTGCTTCACTAATTAGAGCAAATTCACCATTTCTAACTTCCATATTTATGTTGCGAAAACTAACCGCTGAACTACGTTTGACTACTGATTTTTTTAGTTACTTTTTGCTCATTTTCATCCTGAACACTACAACTAATAATACTTAAGTACCTCATTTCTTTTGAGATGTTAGTCCCTACGGAAAAATCCGAAAACGCCGGCTGTTTGTACAATATTCGTAAATGCATTCGGATCAACTTCTTTAATAATCTTTTCTAAATCATATAGCTCATAGCGGGTTATTACCAAGTACATCATATGTTTATCTGTTTTCGTATAAGCTCCTTGGGCAGGTAAAATCGTAATTCCACGAACCATTTTCTTATGAATGGCAGCTTGCAACTCATCTGCTTTATGGGTAATAATCATAGCCGTAACTTTTTCATGACGTGTATGAAGCGTATCAATCACACGAGTCGTTACATATAACGTTAGTAATGTATATAGTGCATTTTCCGGCTCGTAAAGCAATCCTGCTAACGTAATAATAACAGCATTAAGCATTAAAAAATACGTTCCAATCGGCTTATCATTTATCTTAGAAAGTACCATGGCAATAATATCCATTCCTCCAGTAGAAGCACCCACCTTTAAGGTTAATCCAATGCCTACCCCACCGATAACACCGCCAAATACAGCATTTAAAATAATATCTTGAGATATTTCAGTAATTGGAATTATTTCTAAAAATATCGTTGTAAATAAAACAGAAATAACACTATATATTGTAAAACCTTTTCCTACTTTAAACCAGCCTAGAATTACTACAGGAATATTGAATATTGCTAGCAAAATCCCTGTACTTACACCTATACCAATAAAATCATTAAATACACTTGATACTAACTGTGCAGCACCGGTAAACCCGCTGGCATAAACATTTGCACCTATCAGGAAAAAGTTTAGGGATATTGCATTAAGGATCGCACCAAAGATGACAATCGCAATTCGTTTTGTTTCAAAAATGAACATGATTACCTCCTAACCCCATTCTCGATTAATTTTTCTCATAAAACGAATGGATAAGCGCTCTAAATTTATTGAAAATCAGCAACTGTTTTTTTAATATTTTCAAAATTATACTTCGCTTTTTTTGACTAACTTTATCAATCGCTTTAAACTAATAAGAGAGACTACTAAAAGAAATGTAGGTGAAAACATGGGAATTAAAATTCTTGCAGATTCAGCTTGTGACTTAACAACAAATTATTATAACGAATTTGACATAGAAATGGTACCATTAACCGTTCATCTTGATGATAAGAATTATGAAGATGGAAAAACGATCCATCCTAAAACAGTTTATGATGCTATGCGTGAAGGGAAAACCCCGAAAACATCACAAGTTACGCCGAATACCTTTCAATCGATTTTTACATCGTATGCAAAAGCAAATCAGCCTTTACTTTACTTTTCCTTTTCCTCCCAATTATCTGGGACATACCAAACAGCAAAAATGATGGAGCAGGAAGTAAAGGAAACATACCCGGAAGCACCTATTCATGTGATTGATACCAAATGTGCTTCTTTAGGTTACGGACTAGTCGTCCTGCACGCAGCAAAGCTTGCCAAACAAGGAAAATCAGTTAATGCGATTATTGAATCTACTAAAACATGCGCTAAAAATATGGAGCATATTTTCACAGTTGATAATTTAGAGTATCTTTATCGTGGTGGGCGTGTCAGCCGAACAGCTGCATTTGTTGGTACCCTGCTAAAAATCAAACCAATTTTACATGTAGAAGATGGAAAGTTAATCCCTTTGGAAAAAATACGTGGTTCTAAAAAATTATTCCATCGAATGCTGGAAATTATGGAAGAACGTGGCGAAAATATATCCTCACAAACGATTGCTATTTCCCATGGAGATGATGTAGAGCGTGCAGAGCAGCTTGCAGCAATGATAAAAGAGAAATTTAATGTGAAGGAGATTATTATCGAAATGGTCGGTTCTGCTATTGGGGCACACTCCGGTCCGGGTACTATTGCTCTTTTCTTTTTAAATAATACAGACTTTGAACGCCCGTAACAATTATAAACATTCGTGAAGTTTCTGCCATAGCGGTCCTGCTTCCTGTATTTATACGTTAGACATAACATTTCCACTCGATTATTCGTTTTAACCTTAGCTTTCTAAAATGTTATACTTTCCTACCTATATTAAATGAAATGCTTTTAAGCTATAGCTAATGTTTTTACTAGCTATAGCTTATTTTATTCTTTAGCTTTTACCAAAACAGTGTTTTTCAGTCTAACGGAAAGAATAATACTGTTAGACACCCTTCACTTTTCGGACTACATAATTGGTAATCTACGTTTTATTTACGTGGAAGATTTGTTTTTCTTTTGTTTCATGGAAATGACAATGACTGAAATTATAAACAAAAGGAAAACTGTTGCTACAAAGCCAATAAATAGCCAGTTAAGACCAATGTCCTCTGTTACAGAAAAAACTTCAACTGTTTCACGATCTAAACCAATTTTATATTCTCCATTATCATTTTCACGAACCGTATGATCTCCTAAATAGCCACGTAATTGTTTACCTGGTGCTAAATCGGTGATTGAAACGGATCGAGTCGTTTCATCATTGTTGATTGCAATAAACATCGTTTGTCCATCATAAGTCCGTTTAAAAACACTCATGGCACCGTCAGACCCAACTAACTCATAATCACCTTGACGTAACGAAGGAAACTGATTGCGTAAGGAGGAAATCCGATTATAAAACTCCACTAAATCTTTATTACCACTATTAAACTCAACTAATCTCTGAACTTCTTCGATGGTTGTTCCGGCCATAGGTAGCTCTGAACCTTGAAACATAATGGGTACACCAGGCATAGAGTATAAATACGTTAAAGCCAGTCTCCAGGCTGTAAGCGAATTTCTTCCATTTTCTACAACAGCTTGTGTAAATCTTTCCATTGTTTCATCATCTAAAAAAAGCATATTCTTTTGACGATCAGCCATTGTATTTTCATATATGGCTTCCGGCGACTTTCCTAATTGAGAGAAAACCTCCTTCATAGCCTGCTGCGCCTTATGGTTATCTACAGCATCCAAATTGTTATCTTGCAATAAAAAAGTTATGTCACTATCTGGTTCTAATACATCAGCTAACAGATAAAAATTCGGATCCTGCTGCTTTATCTTGCCTGTAAGCTGTTCCATAAATTCCGGATTGGATTGATCAGCTGCATGCAATAAGTAGCCATCAATATCTGCCTCCTTCATCCAGTATGTAGCAACATCAACTAAATACTTTTGTACTGCCTTATTTTCCTGGTTCAATTTAACAGCCTTATCTCCCCATGGAGTGTCTATTATCTCCTCACGTTCGAGCCATTCTTCTTTCGTCGGATCATTCGCTATTGGATGACTGGCAGCTATATAATTTGCAACAAGTTCCACAATTACTTTTATATCTCGTTTATGGGCTTCGTCAATTAGTTGATTAAAACTTTTCATATCACCAAATTGCTCTTCAATTTCATAAAAATCCTCAATCCAATATCCGTGATACCCATTTGGCGCATTTGCCATAATAGGGGAAAGCACTAAAGTTGTATAACCCATTTCTTCAAATGAGTCAAGCTTATCTGTAATCCCTTTCAAATCCCCACCATGATAAGCTTTTGGATCTTCTACATCAGTATGTTTGTTTTGCTCAAAGTTACCATTATTATAACGATCTACAAGGATTCGGTAAAAAATCTCTTCTTGCACTGGATTTTTCTCGGCTGCAGCAATTACTGACATCCCAAAGAGAATAAAACCAGCTATTATTATGCTTGTAATTCGTTTCATCTATCATTTCTCCCATCCTACATCATTATTTTTTTCCTTTTAATTATGAAGCTTTTTTGAACATACTTAACAATCAACCCATATTAAAATTTCAACGTTTGCTTCAACCTTTAGCATTTAAGCTAGATGAAGATACAGTTCAAAAATTCTCCACATGTACGATCAGATATCGTTTTCTAATGACAAGAAATCAATAATTATATTTTCTAAAGATACATGAAAAAAGCTGTCCTTTTATTCAAGGACAACCTTTTGATGCCGGGTAAGCTTAGTTAAGCCCCATGGGTAAGCGAAAGAACCCTAACGCTATGACGATAATGAAAGCGATAATAAATTGAATCCATAAGCCCTTAAGCGGCTTTTGCTTTGGTAGACGAACAAGTAACATTTCCATAGCAGCAATAACCCACAATCCAGCAACCCCTTTTACAATAACTTCCGGTAATAATGGTGAGCCATTAAGATAAGGGGTAATTAAATCTCCGCCAGAATATAGGATTAATAGATAATCTAATCGTAAAATCATATGGATTATTTTACCGGGTTTTTCTTTTCCTTGCTTGTACATCGCATAAGCAATTACAAATAAGATCAGCCCTAGTGCCCATGCAGTTATATGCAGATGTGTATTCATTAACAAACATACCCCCTGTATAAATTGAAACTTCGTTCAGTAGGAGTTTTCTTCCATCTCCTACTGAATGTTAGTTGAACGAATCGGGCATGTAGGTGCCGTTTTCTCCCACTTAGACCCTTTTGTATGAACTCAAGGCTCTTGAAACGGGAGTCTACGGCACCTTACATGCGGGATAAATTCAACAACTACAAACATCTTACCATGATTATAAGAAGATTTCATTTTAAACACTTGCTATCTACTACAAATTCACAAAAAACATTTACACTTTGAAAGTAAGATTTTGTTTATGCAAAAGATGTAGTCCAAAATCAAATATTAAGAAAACGTTGCAATCAAAAAACAATTTAGATTATTTTAAAAATATTGTTTATTCAGCATTATTATATGGTAATTTTTTAACTGAAAACTTCAGAAAAAAAGAGGTAAACATAACGCAATAAGAAAAATGATGATTTATTCGATAGAGTTTTTTGGTAACTCTGGATTTATGATAATAGCCATATTAGCAATTATTTTTATTAGCATCTTAATTAATTATTTTAAATGAATTGCATTCCTATAAGTCTCTGTTTCTTTATCATTGAGATTATCTTAACTATAATTATAAGCCTTTTTTGCTATCCTATAAACAATTTAACTACTACTGGAATGGCATATTAGCCGGGTACATCGTTATACTATTAATAAAAGAAGGACTTAATCGTTACTACCAATTAGAAGGGCAGAGCCGCGGTTCTGTATAAACGAACGCTACACAGTATCAATTAACCGAGGTTATGCATTTAAACATGTGCAATGAAGAAACATGCTAACGTGACAATTGGATTTTATCCAATCTTTTGAACATGTTCTATAAATAAAAATGTTCTTACTTTTCTATATAGAACTTCCCAAAAAACTGGTATACTATATTTTGTAGACTATTTTTAACATTCGGAGGGATCAAATGGTACTCACAAGTCAAAAAATCATTGATCAGACGCAAAGTTACGGTGCGAAAAACTATCATCCACTCCCTGTAGTTATTTCCAAAGCAGAGGGTGTTTGGGTGGAAGATCCTGAAGGGAATCGTTATATGGACATGCTAAGTGCATACTCTGCTGTCAATCAAGGACATCGTCACCCGAAAATTATTCATGCTTTAAAGGATCAGGCAAATCGTTTAACCTTAACATCACGGGCTTTTCACAATGATCAGTTAGGCCCTTGGTTTGAAAAGATTTGTAAACTAACAAATAAAGAAATGGTTCTTCCAATGAATACCGGAGCTGAAGCAGTTGAAACAGCCGTTAAAGCGGCAAGACGCTGGGCTTATGATGTTAAAGGAGTAGAAGAAAATAAAGCAGAAATCATTGCATGTGAAGGTAATTTTCATGGTCGAACCATGACCGCTGTTTCACTATCCTCTGAAGAAGAATATAAACGTGGCTTTGGTCCAATGCTTCCGGGAATTAAAATTATTCCTTATGGTGATATAGAAGCATTGAAAGCCGCTATTAATGAAAACACAGCAGCCTTTCTTTTCGAACCAATCCAAGGAGAAGCTGGGATTATTATTCCACCTGAGGGCTTTTTGAAAGAAGCTTATGATGTATGTAAAGAACATAATGTACTCTATATTGCTGACGAAATTCAATCTGGGCTTGCCCGGACCGGAAAATTGTTTGCCTGTGACTGGGAAGAGGTCACACCAGATGTACAAATTCTTGGAAAGGCTCTAGGCGGGGGAGTATTTCCTATTTCTTGTGTAGTAGCTAACAAGGATATTTTAGGTGTTTTCAATCCAGGATCACATGGTTCCACATTTGGAGGAAATCCTTTAGCTTGTGCTGTATCCATGGCAGCATTGGAAGTAATTAAGGAAGAAAAATTATCAGAACGATCTTTAGAACTTGGAAACTATATGATAGCTGAGCTTAAAACCATTTCTAATCCTAAAATTAAAGAAGTTCGTGGTAAAGGATTGTTTATTGGCGTTGAGCTGACCGAAGCTGCTCGTCCGTATTGTGAAGCCTTAAAAGAAAAAGGACTGCTTTGTAAGGAAACACATGAGAATGTGATTCGATTTGCACCACCATTGATCATTGATAAAGATGATTTAGACTGGGCAATTGTCAAAATCAAAGAAGTATTAAAAGGATAACAATGAAGCAGCTTGGAATATTCCAAGCTGCTTCATTTTAGGCTGTTTTTCTCCTTAATGGCTGCTTTTTATTATATGTAAGACTCCTCCATATCCACTCTAATGGTCCAAATTTGAAATACCGTAACCAGCAAATACTCCACACGATTTGCAAACTATAAATAACCACCCCTATGCCGACCCCAGACAATGGGGTAATTTCCCCATACCACCCGAACCCGATACCATAAAACAGGAAAAAGCAGATGACCGATTGCATGATATAATTCGTTAATGCCATTCTTCCTACGTAAACAAACGGATGCATTACTTTTTTACCTACTTTTGTTTGGGCAAGGAAAGTGATTGTAAGGATATAAAACAACCCCGAGAATGTACCACCAATATTATCTTGTACAAAAGAAAACCACTTTGGATTACCAAACGAATAGGGTCCTAGCTTTAATCCAATAAACAAAATGAACGAAATCCACCATACTTTCATGAGAATCGAGCGATACTGTAGTGGTTGATGTAGCCAGCCCTTCCGTCCAACATACAGACCTAATAAAAACAACGGCAAAATAAACCCCATACTCAACAATAGACCAAAGCCATAACCATTAGCATTCATCCAATCTTGAATGTTTTGCAGCCAAATTGAACGGATTGAATCACTTGTATAATTATAGATTGCCTCCTCAATCAATTTCTGATTATACACTGTCACAAAATCACGAAATCCATACATTATAAGTGTAAAAAGTCCAACAAAAGCTGTTAAAATGCTAATTGCCCATATTAATAGTGTTTCATCTTTAACCTGAATAAACAAAAGTGCTGTAAGCCCAACAACAGCGTAAGTAAGTAAAATGTCTCCATGCCAGATGAAAAAGGCATGAATAAAACCAATTCCTAACAAGAGCAACAGTCTTCTTGTCAGAATGGTCATATAAGGTACGCCTTTTATAGATAAGCGGTCAATCATTAATTGCAAACCAAAACCAAACAAAAATGAAAATATGGTATAAAAACTAGCTTGAAAAAATATATCTATGACTGCCTGAGTTATCCTATCAACAGGAGCATTCCAAGTAATTTCTCCACCACCATAGATAAAATAAGGGGCACTGAATGCTCCAATATTCACCATAAGAATCCCGAATATAGCGAAGCCTCTAGCTGCGTCTATCCAATACAGACGCTCCCTTTCTTGTATTGGTGCAGGTAATTTATGCATAACACTCTTCCTTTCTATTTACTCCATCAATTAATATTCGAGAAAAAAAGCAAATTTCCTCCTAGACCTTTCAACAAATTTTCCCTGTAACATAAACTTACACTAAGGGAGGAATTTATCATGCCAGCAAAAGTTGGAGCAGTAAAAGTAATTAATCTCTCTTCATCCAGTATTTTTAACATTGGCGATGTATATTCCATATCTCCTAATAGTAATGCCAAAACATATGCTGGTGGAGGTTCATTCAATACAGGACATGGAATTCGGATTAATCTTGGGTATGCAAAAACATTTATCAATGATCAAGATAAAATTGATCAGCCAATAACTTAGCTATTGGAGGGCCACAAGGATGAATATTACTGTACATCAAACGATTAGTATTTATATGATCAAAGTGAGCGCAATTACGAATTCTTCTGTATTACAAATCGGCAGCACTGGAAGCGTTCAAGCACAATCAGATATTTACAATACTGGTGGATTTACTCAGCCGGCTCAAGAAGTAGTTGAATCAATAAGTGAAGCAATTCCCCTTGTTCCGCTAGCACCGTAACTGCACATTTTTTAACAAAATGAATAAATTAATATAGGCATTCGTCTATTACCGGCAAGGGGGTTTATTTTCATGAATCATCCAAATTGGACCAAATATATGTACGATATACACGAATATATAAGAAAACAGGAAACCGTTATCGAGACATTAATGAAGAGAGTAAACCAATTAGAAGAAAATCTACAGAATGCGAAGTCAAATAAAATTGAAAAAATTGAATATCACTTTGATCAACTTAAGATTGAACGTTTGGACGGAACGCTGCATATTGGCCTTTCCCCACAAGATTTGGCAAATTTAGAAGATACCAATTTTATAAATCAAGCTAATTTAAATCAAGCTAATTCACCAACTTATTCGCCTCCATTCAAGCAAACCATTCAAGCAGAATTAAGTGCTTACTTACAGCAAACGGGTCTGTCCATGATTCATCAGTTAGCAGTTGAACATAATGTCCGATTAGATGACGGTTATCCTTCCATCCTCATTCAAGATATAGAAAAGCAACTGCCTGGACGAATTGCCTTTTATGAAAATGAAGCCTATCAAAAGAAGATTCATACACAAGAAGAATTGCATGCTTTTATCACGGATAAAATCAAAGCAGAGATTCATCAATCCTTAAAAAATTACATGCAAAATAATCATCATAAAGGAGAATAAGTATGATCATGGAAGTCCATAATTGGGGTCTTAACGTTGGAAACATTCAAGTTGATAATGTTTCTGCTTCATCTGTTTTTTTAATCGGCGATAATGATGAATTTATTTTATCATCTTTCTTCGATACTCCGCCAGAAGCGTTTACTGTCGGTAATATTGTTCCATTAGCATTGACATAAGGTGATTATATGTATAAGCGATTAGTAAATGTCGGAAACATCTATACGAATTCCTTCTCATTTAGCAGTACTCTTTCCATTGGCGATACGGAATATGCTCAGTTAAACTCCAACGGAATTGCCGTACAAAAGGAGCGCCCCATTTTTACTGAGGCGGATGAAGAAACGTTTTCCTATCCCCTTTTCAATCGGCAAGCAAACTGGCCTAAGCCAAAGCTCACGGTGAAAAAGACAACCTTAAATCATACCGGGACGATAAATATAACAGCAATAAGTGTTATTGGAGTAAGCAGTTCTTCTTTAATGCAAGTCGGCAGCTTAAGTAAAGGAAGAGCAGAAGCAAGAATAAAGCATTTTCGCAAGCTAAGGCAATAATACTCACGTTCTTATGACATCCTTTTTCCTCTGTATATTGCCTCCTTAATGGGAGACAAATGTACGCACTATTCTCATTAAATTTCATAATCTATAGAAATAGATTTTTTAAAAGGTGGTTTCACATGCCCTCAATCGTTGGACCAATCAAAATTGTTAATGTAGGTGGAGGAGTTGTCAATTTTGGAGATTCCTTTTATGTATCACCTAAAAGTTCTTCCAAAACAAATGCCGGTTCCGGCTCATTAAATACAGGGGATTTTACATGCACCAATAATGGTCTTAGTTCTACAAATCCATTCGATCCAGATATAAACGACCAAAACCAAACTGCAAATGCATAAAAATAAAAGCTAGAAGTGCTCGCTTAACGACGTACAAATGGCCGATTTTCTGACGAGTAAAGTGATACTTCGTTCAAGAAGTGCTTTTCTTTTTTCTTATTGCAAAAATGTGTTTATGATTTTAACGTACGGGTGAGAGAACCGGTTCCTAAAGCCTTCCTTTAGGTTCGAGACGATGTTGGCTTATCGCATAGGAAGAAGATCAAAGTTTGCTACAGCTTAAGCGCTGGTGCTAGACGACGAAGTTATTTTCAAAATAGATATCTGCTATGTAAAGACGGATATTAGTTTCCATAATAAAATCATGACCACCCGTCCAATAAACTGCACTTCAAATTTTAGACACTGAAACAATTTAAAGGTGCAGTTCATAGCAAGTGGTTTTCTGTTTCGCACGCTATCGCGAGCACAACGGACTAAAGTCATAATAAGTATGCCGTGAAAAATGATTAATTTCACGGCATACTTACGTTTTTATTGCACAAGAGCAACTTCATGTTTACTAAAGAAATACAAGTACGTCTCTAAAACCGGTTGTTGCCAAATCGTTTCTACTGCATAGCGATATAACTTCAATTGTGTCTTATAGCGGTTGATCATTTTTTCCTTCATTTCATCTGTCCATTCTCCGTAAATTACATCTGTTTTATAATCAATAATAATCACTCCATTATCTTGCGGAATAATAGCATCGATCACACCTTGAATCAATACTCGCTCAGCTTGTTCATCTTTCCAGTGCGAATATACTTCATTTGCAGGAAGTGTAAGACTGAACGGGACTTCTCGGTATACATAGGAAGCATGTATCATATACGCAGCAATATCGGTTTGATAGAACTGTTCAATGGCCGACAGATCAATTTGCGACGCTGCCTCTTTACTTAATATCTCTTTTTCTACCATTTTTTCCAGCTCTTCTTCAATTTCCATCTTCGTTAAAGATCTATTAAATGGTAAATGTTGCATAGCTGTATGCATGGCAGTCCCGCGTTCAGCAGAAGTCATCGATTTTTGGCGCTGCATAAAGGCAGGACGTTTGATGATCGGTTTCTTAAAAGGAGCAATCAACTGATCGCCACTATATTCATCTTTTAATTCCTGTTGGCGTTTTAATTCGGTCACGGACTGCTTGGCTCTAGAAAAAGCTGCATCGGTGTATGGATAAGCAAAATTTAATCGACTATCGACTTGTTGCTTTAGTCGTTGATCTGATAATGATAGGGCTTCCCATTTCGTAATATGTTTATAAAGCTGCTTATCCTTCTCATCTTCCGTTTTGTCTAATGCTGCCAGCTCACTCGCATGAAGAACTTGAATATCCCAAGTAGATATATCGTTCTCGATACTTGTGTCCACATTTTTCTCTACCTCTTCCGTTCGCAGTATATTACTGTCACGGTGACGAAGTAAAGCAGGCGCAACCCAATCCAAATACGATTTTGCTTCGATACGAAAATATACAGGAAGTACCCATTCTTGATGATCACATATTTTTTCCCATTTCTCCTGTTTTTTTTCAAAGGAAGTCACGTTACCAATCATGACAAGCTTTTCTTTAGCTCGGGTTAATGCCACATATAGTACACGCATTTCTTCAGCCAATTGTTCTCTTAACATTGTCCGTTTTAATGCATGATAATACAGCGTAGGATACGTAATTCGTTTTACTGGATCAATATATTTACTTGCAAACCCATAATCCTTATGCAACAAATATTTCTTATTTAAATCGTTCAGATTAAATTGCTTTTCCATGCCTCCCAAAAGGACAACTGGAAATTCCAATCCTTTACTTTTATGGATTGTCATAACACGGACTACATCTTCTTGCTCGCTTAATGCTCTTGCTGCACCTAAATCATCGCCCCGCTCCTCCATTCGTTCAATAAAACGTAAAAAGCGAAATAATCCACGGAACGACGTTGTTTCATACGTACGTGCCCGATCATACAAGGCACGGAGGTTCGCTTGGCGCTGCCTTCCTCCTGGCATACCGCCGACAAAATCATAGTATCCGGTCTCTCGATAAATCTTCCATATTAGATCTGATAAGGATTCCTGTCTGGCAGCATCTCGATAGAGTTCCCGTTTTTCCAAAAACTGTTCTGCTTTCCTAGCAGTGCTGTTGGAGTGCTGGTTAACATAGGAAACTAATGCATCATAATAGGTTACGTTCTTACCGGCCAACCGAATCGCCGCCAGTTCTTCTTCATTTAAGCCAACAATTGGTGAGCGCAACACAGCAGCTAGCGGAATATCTTGCCGAGGATTATCAACGACTTTTAGTAGGCTGATGATAATTTTAACCTCAATCGCTTCAAAATAGCCTGTCGATAGCTCGGCATAAACAGGAATACCTTGTTGTTTTAATTCATCAACGATAATTGGTGCATCCGTCATCGAACGCAGTAGAATGACAATATCTCGATATTGCAAATCACGCTGTGTTTGTGTTCCTTTATCAACTACTTGTAAAGGTGGAGTATCTTCATTACCAATCCATTCTTTAATTTTTGTCGCATACATACGTGCTTCTAATTCTGCTTTTTCCAAATCAATTATTTCCTCATTTGCCGTTCTTTCTTGATCAGCTGCTTTGCGATCAATGATGATTAATTCCGGATTAGGTGTTTGATGGGGAAACGCATCATACATTTTATTGCCATAGATAAGCTCTGCTTTTTCATCGTAATTTATTTCCCCTAGCGGTTGATCAATAATTTGGCGAAATAAATAGTTCGTTCCGGTTAACACCCGTTCTCTGCTTCGAAAATTACGCGACAAATCAATTCGGATTCCAGAGTTCTCTTTATCTGCAAAACGATTATATTTGCTAATAAACAAGGATGGTTCTGCATGACGAAAGCGATAAATGCTTTGCTTTACATCGCCAACCATAAAACGATTTCCTGTACCAGTCGTATCACTGATTAATTCTAAGATCGTCTCTTGTACAAGGTTTGTATCTTGGTACTCATCGATAAGTATCTCAGAGAATTTCTTTTGAAAACCTAATGCTACTTTAGATGGAACTGGTCGGTTTGTTTCACCATCGTCCATTAACACTTGTAAACATAAATGTTCTAAATCCGAAAAGTCAACCAAAGCTCGTTCTCTTTTTTCTTCATCGAATCGGGTTTTAAATGCTTTTACTAAATAGGCTACATGTTTAATAACCGGAGCCATTTCGCGCATATCTTGTAAATGACTAGCTAAATTTCTACTAAACCAGTTTTCTTTCATATCCGTCCAACGCTTTTTATAGCTATCGCGTATTTTTTTAACTTGTTTCTTTTTATCCTCATTTACTTCTGGCTTTTTACGAGACAATGTACGGAATTTACGAGAATGGAACAACTCATGCAACTGTTGCCAATCACGCACACAACGCTTCGCATCTTGAACTAGCATGAAATCCTGTTCTATCGTTTCCGCATAATGATAAGGTCCATCACTTTCTTTTGTTAGATTCATTGCTTTCATTATTTCCTGTTCCATTGCCAGCAGTTGATCGGTTATTTCCCGTTTTAATATCGTTAGCCATGTTAATTTTTCTTCCTGCACATCTTCAGGCACTTCATACGTGCTGGCGAGTTGATCCAGCCATTTGGTTGGCCATGGGTTTTTTACCGAAAAATCATACAACTGCAAGATTAATGTTTCAACATCTGTATCACTCCGGTCATTAGAGAAACGATCCACAACCTGAAAGAACATATCTTGGTTGACTGCATCAGAACCATACCAGTCTTCTAGTAAATCGTCGAGCACCTCTTGTTTAATCATTTCTGCTTCCATATCATTCGCAATGCGAAATGATGGATCGATATCCAGTAAGTATGCATATTGCTTCACAATGTCAAGACAAAAAGCATGCAAGGTTGAGATCGATGCCCGTTGTAATAGGGATAATTGTTTTTTTAAATGGATAGAAGAAGGATTTTCAGCGAGCGCCTTTTCTAAAGCTGCACCAACTCGATTACGCATTTCCTGAGCTGCCGCATTGGTAAACGTAACGACAAGCAGGGAATCAATATCTACAGGATTATCTCTATCCAGCAGCTTTTGAATAATTCGTTCTACTAATACTGCTGTTTTTCCTGAACCGGCAGCTGCGGCAACTAATACATCACTTCCCTCGGTATAAATTGCAGCCTCTTGTTCTTTTGTCCAGCTTACCATGAGGTTTCCTCCTTCTGTTGAATATGTTTAATTATCTCTTCATCGGACATATCCGTTAACTTACGATAATGGTTCATTGGCATGGTTGGATCAAATTGACAAACAGGTTGAAACGGACAATATTTACAAGCAACCTGTTGCTTATGCTGAAACGGGTTTAAATGGATACCTCCGCTTGTTATATCCATACCTGCCTTCATCATCAATTGATGGATATATTGTCTTAAACTAGCAAAAATTTGTTCATTAGCTACTTTGGAGTGACTTCCAAATTCGCCGTTTTTCTTTATCGATACAGGAATGATTTGACTTGTTCCAGATTCTAATGTTTTATCCATTAATTTAATGGTCTCTTCATCGGATAATAATAAGCCTTGCATTTTATATTGCTTGAATAGTTCTTTTGCTATCGTTTCATCGTCTAGCTTACCTTTTTCTGAAATCATTGGATTGTGAACATGAAAGTACAATACTCCTGCTGGTGTCGCCTCAATGCCCAACCATCTTTCTGAATATGTTAAAACAACATCCAGATAAGTGAGCATTTGTAGCGCTAAACCATAATAGACCTCCAGTAAATTCAACATTTTTTCACTTGATTTATAATCGATAATCCTTAAGAATAATGCATCATCCTTCATCGCCTTATCGACACGGTCAATCCTGCCGCGAAGCATTAATTCAAATCCATTATTTAATGGGATTTTTAATGGTGGCAATTCTTGATTTTGTCCAAACCCTACTTCTAACCCTACTGGTGAAAAATAACTTTGTCTTGCTTGTTCACTAAGTACATATGTTGCTCTGGCAATTACTTCTTCTAACTTTTGTTGAATATATTGGTAACGATTCGAGCTATGCAGGATTTGATGTTGTAAAATTGGTGCTAACCGTGTAACTGCTTGATGTGCATATATCTTGGCATCTTCCTTACTTAATTGGGAGAATTCCTTTCCCTCTGTTTGAACCCATTCGGTGACCGTTTTTAATGCTTCATGGAATAATTGTCCAATGTCCGGTGCATCTAATTTGTAAGTTCGCCGCTCTTCTAAACCTAGACTATACTTAGCAAAATGCTGGTATGAACATCGATAATAAGTCTCCAAACGTGACACACTGGCATTTACCTGTTTGGGGTAAAGTTGTTTCACCGTTTTTTCTGATAGATCAAGAGGGGTGTTTTGATAATATAAACTTTGTAAAATGCGATAAGTCGTATCATGTTTCGGTTCATTTTCTATATACCAATTAAGAACATACCACCAAATCTCTTTCACAGGATATCCTTTAAGGTTTCTTGCTAGTTGAGCTGTTAAGGCAGATCTCGTTTTTATCGGCTTGGTAATAAAACGATCTGCTTCCAACAACTCATCTGGCTCTTGGAGTAATACGTGATCACAGCAATTTGGAAACAGTGTCTCCATTCGCTTAATTAGCTGTGATGGGATTTTCGTGTTACCTTCTTCATCACTTAAAGAATAGCTTATCCATAACCGGTCACTAGCTATCGTAAAGGCAATGTATATATAAAACCAATCGTCTAATAATTGACGCTTACTCGTTTCTGCAAGCTGTAATCCATGACTTGCTAGTAACTCTCTTTCCCGTTCACTAATCAACCCATCAGCTTGTGGCTTCATCGGCCATACACCTTCATTTACTCCTAGTAAAAAAGCACAGCGAATTCCACTGATTCGCGAACGATCGATTGTTCCTACAGTAACATGGTCAATACTTGGAGGGACATGGGCAAACTTTAATGTTTGAAATCCTGCCTCTAGCATCTTACGAAATGTATCTAATGACATCTTCTCTTCGCCAGCTATCTCAACCATTTCATCAAATAATTGAATAACAGCATCCCATACTTGCTCCTGCTCTCTCCCTTTTTCCAGTTCGGCACGTTCATCATACGCTGTTCTCATTTGTTCCAAACGATAAGGAACCTCCAGATTTTCCAACAAATTGTACAGATATTCGCATTGTTCTTGTACCGTTTGAGCTTGTCTCATTGTGGTATCGAATTCCTTTAATGCTTGAACCACTTGTCTGCGATAACAATTAATCCGCTTTTGAATATCAAGCTCCCTATCTGTTTGCGTTGTTTGATCAAAGCCGCGAAACCGTTGGAAGACCCACTCTTCTTTTGATAACCAGCTTTGTCTAGAACGAATCCCATATTCCAACACGTAATTTTCCAACTCATCAATCGCATCTGGAGTGAGTGGGTACTCTGAATCGGAGGCAGGGATAAACCCCGTCTTTAATACACGAAATACTGCATCATAACGCCAATTACCTTCTACCATTTCTAATGCAGAACGAATAAACTCAATCAGTGCATGGTTTAACATGGTTTTCTTCTCATCAATAAACAATGGGATATCATAATCACGGAAAATAGTCGCAATCAGATCATGATATACGTCAGTCTGTCTAATAAATAAAGCAAAATCCCGATAACGATAACCTTCATCACGGACAAGCCGAATAATCTCTTGGGCCACTCCTTCCACTTCCGCACGCAGGTGTACAGCTTCTGCAATTTGTAATGGGACATCGCCATTGTAGAAAGGTGCCGGTCGCTCATCAAAATAGCGTTCCAAATGAGCAAAATACGGCCGATCACGAAAACGCCCATCTGCCGAGTCAAGTTCGATTGTTTCTTCAATCATTACATTATTTGCTTCTGCAATTTCCTTTAATAAATGATATGTTTCTGTTGTTTGATAAAATAAATCTATTTCAGAGATGGTATCATCCTCAAGTTTATCAACCGTTAAGGCTACCGTAACGGTCTTACATTTTTTAAGCAATGCTTCTACGACCATCAGCTCTATTGGTGTAAACCGATGAAATCCATCCAAATAAACTTCTGCATCGATTAAGACAGCGGCGTGATCAATTTTGTCTGCAAGCAGCTTTAATTGATCTTCACCATCCATATACTTTCCTTGCAAGGAGAGTATAAGTCGCTCATAAATATAAAACAAATCCTCCAGTTTGTTTACCAAACCCTCTTCTTCCGGTTCTTTATGTACATAACTATTAATTTGCTCAATTTGTGCATGCAATAATTCAGGAGTAACAGCATAGCGTTTAAATTCCGTAATCATTCCTTCCAATTGTTCAAGAAAACCTTGCTTTTCCATTGCTTTTTGGAATACATGCCACTCTCCCTGCTTTTCTTCCATAATTTTTCGAAGCATCATTTGAATACCCACTGTACTGATAAATTGTTTTGTTCCCCCACCAGTCTCTTGTAAAACCCTCCAAGCAAGTCGGGAAAAGCTGACTACTTGAGCTCGGATACTACCTTGTATATCCTGATCCTTAAACAAATTATACTCCTGCTGAAACGTCATTTGATCTGGCACGATATAAAAAATAGCAGGACCTTGTGGATCCCCCTGCAATTTTTCCTTTATTTCATCGAATACACGACCACTTTTTCCCGTTCCTGAACGACCTGTTATAAATCGGAGTCCCATAACACTTCTCCTTTCCTTAAAAATAAGTATATGGTTAAAACAATTGCATCCACTATTCTCATTGACCCTAATTATTGAGCATGAGATAAAGGATCGTTTCAACAACTGTGATTATCTTTTTAACTGGTGCACTTGGATATTAGAAAAGCTTGGCTTGTCGCCAAGTCTTTAGCGAAAGCTGTAGTTTTTCTTATACGATAAAGTGAAACTTCATTCAGTAGGAGTTTTCTTCCATCTCCTACTGAATGTTAGTACCGCAAGGGTATGACCTAAAGGCCCTTAAACGAATCGGGCATTTAGGTGCCGTTTTCTCCAATTTAGCTCTCGAAAGTTGTGGTTTTACGGCACCTTACATGCGGGATAAAAGGAAATATGCCCCTCTAACAGGGGTATGCTGATCCTTTCAAAAAAGATAGCCGATATATAAAAACGGATATAAGTTACAAGACAAGAAGCTAGAAACGGACAGATGAGCTCCCTTCTATGTAACAAAGAAGATTTGGAAATCAACTGCCCGCGAACATTTGCAGATCACATAATTTTAAGATATCTACGTTATAAGTGAATGTCCAAAAACCCGGTAAAAAACACAACGAATTTCTTCGCACGTTAGAACAGATAACATTTTATCGCTAAAGTTAATGCAACGTAGTGAAAAATTTTAAATTCCAAGCAATACAAATCGTCTGCTCTCTACTTACCATCAGCCAATCATTATTGGCTTGTTTCTCTGCTCATTAAAATGGATTTCGACGAATCCCTTCTAATGCTCATGTATCTATTAAAACATCTTCTACTAAAAGCGCCCATGTCCTGTGGGCAACTTAAAGTCAGTACGTCCTGTACAATTGCACTGCTCGAGATCATGCTATATTGAACTTCGACTCGAACGGCGAGTATCGGTATTGCGTCAGAACAAGCAAAGCTACGTCAGCGGTGCATCGCACGCAGAAAAAAGTACACTGCTTTTTCAAGGATGCCTGCGAACTTAAGCCTTGATCCTTTTTGAACATGTACTATAAGTATATCATTTCATTTTTAGTAAAACAAAAGCAATGGTAATAGTCTAGTTCCTATTTTCCAAGACTCAGACTAGCCTGAGAAAGTGGCCAATATTTTACATCCACTTTACCAACAAGCTGTGTTTCCGAAATAAACCCAAATGATCTGCTATCTAAGCTTTCCTCACGATTGTCTCCCATCACAAACAGCTTTCCTTCTGGAACCGTTTCCTCCCCGGTAATTTCTTTTAAGGTAAAGCTTTCTGTACGTGGTTTATCACTCATCGTAGCGTGAGTATAATTATCCAGAAACGCTTCTTCAACATACTCCCCATTTATATATAATTTATCATCTCTATAACTAATTTTATCCCCAGGTATGCCAATAACTCTTTTAACATAGTCTTCTTTTTGATTGGCGTGGAACACAATCACATCAAAACGATCCACCTCTGTTAGATCATAGACAAATGTATTAACCATTAATAAGTTACCATCATTTAGTGTTGGTACCATCGATTCTCCTTCCACTACATAGCTTGCGAAAAAGGCGGATCGACATAAAAATATAATCATGGCCCCAAGTAAAATCGTTGTGACCACTTTGCGATATTTTCTTTTCATATCTTATCTTCCTCCAGAGTAAGTTCTATTTACAGCTTACCCAAGAAAGAAATATCTTAATCTTCTTTAGAATCGAATGTTTCCCGCAACTGCGCCTTTTTCTGCAAGCGTTTCTCAATATATTTACCAATCATCCAAAATAATACGATACATATACCAACAACAATCGTTTTCACTGGATTTTTTGCAAATTCCATAATACTGGCACCTACAAAAGCAATAGAAAAGATCATCACTGATTTTCCCATAATTACCGCTAGGATAAACTGTTGTGAGCTAATTTTAGATAATCCTGAAACGACATTGATGACCGAGGATGGGGAAAACGGAAAACACATTAATAAAAATAATGGACCAAATCCATGCCGCTCAAGCCATGCCGTCACTTTTTTCACTTGTTTATTTTTTCGGATCACCGTAAAAATCCGCCGGTTGCCCAGTTTGCGAATGATCAAAAAAACCATAATCGCACCGAGTGCTGAACCAGTCCAGGATAAAATAAACCCCTCAAATAAACCATAAGCAGCAGCATTAGCAAATACAAATACAACTAAGGGTAAGAATGGCAAGAATGCTTCAATAAATGGTAATAAAATCCCAGGTAAAGGACCTAAACTCTCATAATTTTTCAGCAACTGCATAATATATTCATCAAATGTTTCCGTATCAAGCAGCATTTCCCAATCAGTTAGTTGGATGTCCAATAGAACCATGTAGTAAATCTCCTCAATATGTAAATATCGTTTTCCAAACTTGATTTCTTTTATAAGTAGGTGTTCAAAAGAGGGGAAGTGGTCTTAAGATCAAGCTAGGATCGCAATTGTCCTTTCAAACAGACGATAATTATTTTAATTCCACCCGACTTTTGAACCACCTCTATAAAGATAATCAGACTTTGAACTTACTAATTATACGCGCTATAGTTATCAAAAGTTTCTTGCTCTACTCTTTATAACATTCTCTATTAAAAATAAAACTATTTCTATTTTAAAGTAAATCAGTAAATATGCATAGTCCATACTATTATAATTGCCACTTTCTTTTCATTTAATAAAAATCTATTGAATTTTATAAGGTAAATAGCATATACTACACAAGAACAAACGTTCTTGCAGGAGGAGGTAAACGGTGATGCGTTATCTGAATGAGGAAGAGCTGACAATTGCTTCACGTTTCCTATTTCTTTCCATGACCATTATTGTTATCCAGCAAGATATTCATTATTTTCAAAAAAGCGAACTAAAATTAAAAGATGCTTATATTGGGGTATTAAAAAACATGGAAGAAAAAGCACTCCAAGAACGTAGACATCTTCGCAAAGTAATGCTGCAAAAACAAATAAAAGTAATGAAACTAGATAGAAATGATTCATTCTCTTCGTATTTGTTTCTTTGTCAAGGACGGGAAGAAAAGCGTAATTATTTCAATCCTGCTATCCGCAAAAAAGTAAAAGCTATTTTTCTGGAGTTGATGCAAAAATCTCTGCTACCTGATCAAGATGATTCTGTAGGAATTTAAGCCGGTTATTCAACAGGTAACGAAATTGAGCGGTTCTTTGTATTTGATTTAGCATAGAGCCATAGGAGATTTCAAATACCGTTCGCTTTCCATTGCGAAAGATAATTTCTGTACCATAATCATTATTTTTTTGAATTTGATCAATATGAGAGTGAGCAATCCAGGAGCATTCGGGGCTGGACGGAGAAATGGTTGGGAAAAAATACATACCACTAATGGGATCAATTGTGATTGGAGCTTTATGTGTAATACCACAGACATCTCTAGTTCCTTCTTGTCTGCCTTTTAGACTTGAGCCAAAGTATTTACAAGCAAGATCCATCATTTTACTTGGAGGAGATGAAACAGTATATTCGCCTTGTTCTTCTAATACTACGGTAATCGGCTTGTTATTAGCATCTCGCCGTGAGATAAGTGCTACTGTTAAAGGGGTAATTTCCGGGGTATCTGTGTATAAATTAAAAATCAATCTCTTTCATCCTTTCTAATGATAGAAAAGAAAGTGGCTATATACTAATTTACCAAAACTCTATTCAAAATGAAATAAAAAAAGTTACTTTTTTGAAGATTTTACTATATTTATTGTTTTTATACTTCATCACTTCTCGTAATAGCTGTTTTTTAGAAAAACTTGGCTTGTCGCCAAGTCTTTAGCGAAGCTGTAGTTTTTCTTATACTATAAACCTAAAAACTTCCTATAGTATAAATAAAAATCCCTGTTGATTGTCCATTAAAACATAGTGTAAATCTAAACAGGCTAAGCAAAAGATAATCGATGCCTACCTGGTGTACAACAGCCATTCCACGGGTTGAAAAATTCCCCCATGGAATGGAGTTTATGTTTATAATTGTTGTACATGCTCCTGAAGCTTTTTTCTTAAAATCTTTCCGGTTGTATTTTTTGGTAATTCATCTAAAAATTCAATGGTTGTGGGAACTTTATACTTTACTAGATGCTTTTCGCAAAACGCTGTTAATGATTCAGCTGTCAAATTAGAATCATCTGTAACAACAAAACATTGAACTGCCTCTCCAGTTTGGGGATCAGGAACACCAATGACAGCTACCTCAATTATATTTGGATGCATGTATAATACTTCTTCCACTTCACGTGGATAAACATTATAACCACCTACAAGGATCATATCTTTTTTTCGGTCTACAATATAAAAATAACCTTCCTCATCCATTCTTGCCATGTCACCTGTATGCAACCAGCCATCTTTTAAAGCTACTGCTGTCTCTTCAGGAAGTTTATAATACCCAAGCATTACATTAGGGCCACGTACTACTAATTCACCAACTTCACCAATAGCCACTTCTTCCCCCCACTCATCTACTACTTTATTTTCAACATGCCAGATGCTGCGACCTATGGACCCGGGCTTACGTGGTCGATCTAGTGGATTAAAGCAAGTCACTGGTGAGGCTTCAGACAATCCATAACCTTCAGAAATTTTAACATCAAAAGCTCGTTCGAAGTTTTTCAATAGTGCAACCGGCATGGACGCTCCACCAGAGATACAAAAACGAATAGCAGAAAAAGGATTTTCTTCCCCGCTTTTAGCTTGCAGCAAATAATTATACATTGTCGGCACCCCAGCAAATATAGTTGCCCGATAGTTTTTGCTTAAGGCGAACACAGCCGAAGGAGAAAATTTAGGCAATATAATAATCGTCCCCCCATTCATTAACGGTGCATTTAGGGAAACGGTTAAACAAAATACATGAAACATCGGTAGTGCCGCTATTATCCTATCATCGCCGTTAATGTTCAAATAATCTGCAACATCCTTTGCGTTAGAATATAGATTATGATGAGACAACATGGCCCCTTTTGGTGTACCAGTTGTTCCAGATGTATATAACACAATAGCCAAATCATCTTTATGTAATGCTGGTCTAGAAAAATTGTAATCTCCTAACTGAAGCAACTCGTAAAAGGAAGTTATTTTTTGCTGTGGAACTGAATCTGTCTCTGCTTCTGCTCCAGAATCACAAATAATATAATGTGATACTTGTAGTTCAGAATCCAATGTTTGAAACTTCTCCAAAAATCTATCCATGGTAATGACGGCAGTTACATCACCATTTTTTAACATATAACTCATTTCGTTTGGTGTGTATAATGGGTTGATAGGAATAACAACCATACCAAGTCGTAATGCCCCATACAGCCCAATAATATAATAAGGGCTATTTCCCATCACCAGTGCAACATGATCTCCTTTTTGGTAACCTAAAGCCGCCAAGCCAGCAGCAAATAAAGAAACAGACCGATCTAACTCATAATAACTTGTCTCCTGATTTGCAAAAATGAAAGCCGGTTTATCCACATATTCCTTTGCCGTAATCGCTAATTGCTCACTTATATTCACATTCATCCCCCTTTGCGTAATTATGAATGAATAATCATTCATAATATTTTCCGATAAAATACAGATACTCATTAAAAGCATCTATATCTTTCGGAACCATGCGAATTATTTTACGATTTCAGTATAAATCAGACACCTAATCATTTCAAGTGGAAGCGTTCGCAATATTATACAAAACTAACAGCTAAGGAGCTTCTCTATTCCTTATAAGGGATTGCAATAACAGCTTATTTTAAAAATTTTACTGTCTAAAGGAATTAAATTAAAACGAAAAATAGCCCCCATAGTGGAAGCTATTTTTTCCTTTTAGTAAATTAAATGAATAAATTCTTCTTTGGAGATCTTACCTAAGTAACGAGAAACATCTATATCAGCAAGAGCTTCTTCTAATGCTTGTCGTTGATGACGAACACCAATTAATTTATTTTCCAAGTCATTAATTTCTCCTACACCAAAAAAATCTCCATAAATTTTACAATTCTCGATAATTCCTTTCTTTACGTCCAAACGCACATCCACTAAACCAGCAGGAAATTTATGCGAAACTTGAATATTAAAGGAAGGTGACTTTCCATAATTCCAATCCCAATTTCGATAGCGTTCGCGGGAGATCTGTTTAACATTTTCCCAATCTTCATCCGTCAATTCATAGCGTGGAATTTCTGATTTATCATCCACATCAAATATATGGTGTAAAATGGTTTCTTTAAACTCATCCATCGTAATTTTTTCATCTAAGAATTCAGATATATTAGCAACACGGCTACGAATCGATTTTATTCCCTTTGAGGCAATCTTCTCTTTACGTACCTTTAATGCAGCTACCACATTTTCAATTTCTGAATCCAGCATGAGTGTTCCATGACTAAACATTTTTCCTTTTGTCGCGTACATCGCGTTTCCTGAAATCTTCCGACCTTCAACCACTAGATCATTACGGCCATGTAATTCGGCAGGAACACCTAACTTATTCAAAGCTTCAACTACTGGTTTGGTAAATTTAGCAAAATTTTGAAAGCTGTTGCCATCATCTTTTGTAATAAAGCTGAAATTCAAGTTTCCTTCATCATGATATACTGCCCCACCGCCAGATAAGCGACGAACAACCTTAATATTATTTTCCTCTACATATTGTGTATTGATTTCCTCAATTGTATTTTGATTTCGCCCTATAATGATGGATGGCTGGTTTACATAAAACAGCAAAAAAGTATCTGATTCTCCAAAATTTTCTACAATATATTGCTCTAAAGCAAGGTTAATGGTTGGATCTGTAATTCCTTTATTATCAATAAATTTCATATAAAATTCCCCTTTTCATAGATCGTTAAAAATCTAGTTAATTCTAGTTTAATAAAAAAAAACAGATGAAGCAAAAAAATACCTCTAATGATACGAAGTTTGTCAGTTAGTAATGCTAAAACAAAGGTTTTAAACTTATACCTCCGCAAGTTAAAAAATCAGGTATTCACTACAAATTAAATGGAAACAGCTTTTGTTCATAACCACAAAAGCGCAAATTTATTTAGCGATATACAATATACAAACTGGAGAACTTCTGACGAGATAAAGTGAAACTTCATTTCTTGAAATGCTTTACCCGAGAAATGTTAGTACCTTAAAGGTATGACCTAAAGGCCCTTGGACCAATCAGGAATTTAGGATGCGTTCTGCTCATAAAGTTGCAAAATAATAAGCAGATGTTTGAAATGATTAGAAAAACTTGGCTTTTCACCAAGTCTTTATGGCGAAAGCTATCTTTTTCCTATACTATAAACCCTAAAATTTTATGTTTTTCTATAGTAGAAAAATACGCCTCTTTACATTCGCGAGTCGATGTTGACTTATCGTAGGAAGTAGATCGAAATTTGCTAGTCGCTTGACGCTTAAGCTAGACGACAATACTTTTCAAAAAATATTCCTCATAAAAAAGCTACCGTTTCCAAAATATAAATTTTTTATTTTTGTTATGAAACAGCATTGACATAAACTGCACTGTTATAGTACAATGTAATTAATCCATTTAGAGGAGGAATCCTTTATGATTAACGTCATTGAATTTTTCAGGAATTTGCCTAAGAAAAAATGCAGCAAATGTGGAAATGATATGATTGAAAAAGCAGACTGCTATGGAAATTTATGTGATGAATGTGATCATCCAGCAAGATAAGCACTGTTTTTTCATTACAACAAACTTGCAGGAGTAAAACAAATATCCGGTTTGAACCTGTTTGTTTCTCAACATTTTTCTCCATTAAATCCTTTGGTATTGGTTTAATGTATTTATTTTGAACAGCTGTCAACTTATATGTTGCAGTTGTTTTTTTTTGGAAAAGAACTATCTATATAAATATTTTTATATTATAATTATTTAGAGTTTAGAAATAATTTGAGTTAAGAAGGGAGCAGATGTTTTTGGTAGAAAGGCTAACTCGATCACAGGTTCCAGATGAGCAGAAATGGGACTTAACAGACTTATTTTCAACTCGTCAAGCATGGGAACAGGAACTAGCAATGATTCAGCAAGATATGGAACAATTTAATAGATTTAAAGGAAATTTAGCTGACAATGCCTTTATCCTGCATAAATGCATCAAGGAGCTTGAAGTTTTTCAACAACGCATTATTAAAGTAGCTACTTACGCTAATTTGCGCAGTAGTGTGGACGGTACAGACGCAGAATGTCAACAGGATTCTGCAAAAGTCGCTCAAGCAATAGCAAGTATTAATGCAAAGCTTACTTTTATCAATTTAGAGATATTGGAAATACCATCTGAAACAATTGACAATTTTATTCGTGAATGCCCGCCTTTATCAACCTATCGAAAAATGCTTACAGATTTAATGGATAAAAAATCACACACACTATCCCCCGAGATAGAAGAATTACTTGCATCACTTTCTGAAGTACATGATTCACCATACATGATTTATCAACGAAGTAAATCCTCCGATATGTCTTTTGAACCGATTACTGATGAAACCGGTAAAAAGTTACCGATGTCGGCTGCTTTATATGAAGATCGTTATGAGCTTACAGCAGAAACCTCTATCCGGAGAAAAGCCTATCAATCTTTCGTTAAAACATTGAACCAATATAAACATACATATGCTGCGCTCTATACTACAGAAGTCAAGAAACAAGTGACTTTGGCTAAACAACGAAAATATCAATCTGTAACCGATATGCTACTCCACCCACAACAAGTGACCAAAGATATGTATTACAACCAATTACATGTCATTCAGGAAGAATTAGCTCCACATATGCAGCGATATGCACGTTTGAAAAAAGAAAAATTACATCTAAAAGAAATGTATAGTTGTGATTTAAAAGCACCGCTTGATCCAAACTTTAATCCTGTTACCACCTACGAGAAGGCAACAGCGATCATCATTGATGCAATGGGGGTTATGGGAGAGGAATATCAATATATCATAAAACAAGCAATTGAACACCGCTGGATTGACCTTACAGATAACGTTGGGAAAAGAACAGGTGCTTTTTGCTCAAGTCCTTATGGTGTTCATCCGTATATTCTTATTACCTGGACAGACACCATGCGTGGTGCGTTTGTGCTGGCGCATGAATTAGGACATGCCGGACATTTTTATTTTGCAGGTGAACACCAAACCTTGTTTAACACTCGTTCTTCTACATACTTTGTAGAAGCTCCTTCAACGTTAAATGAACTATTGTTAGCTGATTATTTGTTAAATCAAACCAACGATAACCAAATGAGACGTTGGATCATTACTCAGTTACTCGGAACGTATTACCATAATTTTGTTACCCATCTGTTAGAAGCTGAATTTCAGCGTCGCGTTTATGATTTAGCAGAGCAAGGTACGCCATTAACAGCAACTGTTTTATCAGAGCAAAAACTTGCTGCATTATCAGGTTTTTGGCAAGATACGGTTAGCTTGGATGAAGGGGCAGGACTTACCTGGATGCGTCAGCCACATTATTACATGGGATTATATCCATATACGTATTCAGCTGGCTTAACCGTTTCAACTGCTGTAGCACAGACAATAAAACACGAAGGAAAACCTGCAGTTGATCGCTGGATAGAGGTATTAAAATCTGGCGGAACACTAAAACCGCTTGATCTTATTCGTAAAGTGGGGATAGATATGTCACAGCCGGATGCAATTAAACAGGCGGTGGCTTTCGTTGGTTCGCTTGTTGACGAACTGGAACAGTCGTATAAATAAGTCAGAACTAAAGTTAAACCGCTCGGTTAGCTACACGAGGAGTGAATATGGATTTATTGTAGGAAGAAGGGCAATGTTTGCTAGGCGCTTGAGCGCTTAAACTGGACGAAGTTACTTTCAAAATTATCTGTCATATAAAACGTGTATCCTTATAGACAAAAAACGAGGAGTGAATAAGCTAGTTATTCACTCCTTTTCTAACTTTGACATAACTGACTCTCTTAATGATACTATATACATTTATAAAAACTTCTCGAGCACGAATCATTTGAAGAAATTGCAATGATACTTACATCAAAGTAACTTCGAGCTAATAATTTTTTGGTTAATAACGTGCTAGTAAGAACTGTAATGTCTCTTGCGCAGTTTTCTCTCCTTGTTCGATGCAATCCGGAATACCTTGTCCTTCATAAGAACTGCCGGTTAGAAACACCCCCGGTACTTGCTCTGCTGCTTGTTTACGGGTTTTCGAAAGTCTCTCTAAATGTCCTACTGTATATTGAGGACGCCCTTGTCTCCATCTAGTAACAACGCTAAAGGCTGGGTCCCCTTTTAGCTTCATTACTTTTCTTAAATCTTTTAGTACCACTTCTGTTAAATCTTCATCCGATAAATCAACGACAGATTCCTCTCCAGGTCGTCCTACATAACAACGTAATAATACTTTTCCTTCTGGAGTAGTTAAAGGCCATTTTTTATGCGTCCATGTACATGCTGAGATTTGATATCCGCTGTTTTTTCGAACCAGAAAACCGGTTCCATCTATATCTTTCTTTATTTTCACTTGATCAAAGGCCAGCACAATATTTGCTGTAGATGTCGCTGGAATTTCTTTAAATGGTTTAAAGAAATCATACTGACTGAACAGTTTCGGTAACGTAAAGCTCGGCGAAGTGACAATAATAGCATCTGCTCTGTAGACGTCTCCATTACTTAATAACAGATGATAAAAATGCTCTTTTTTTTCGATATGGTCTACTGCTGTACCAAGTGTGACCATTTCTGGATCTAGTGTTTTCTTTAATTCATGCACCAATGTTTCCAACCCATTTTTAAACGAAAAAAACATACCAGGAGCAGATTGTTTTTCGATTTGTTTCGTTGTTTTCGGCATCGTTTTGCTCAAACCTTTAATCAAACTCCCATATTTCTGCTCCAACTGGTAAAAATTTGGGTATGATGCTTGTAAGCTCATGTTGTAAATATCACCAGAATGTATACCTGATAACAATGTTTCAATTTGGTTCGTAAGCAATTCTTTCCCAAAACGCCGTTCAAAAAACGAACCTAAAGATTCATCTTTGTCTCCTTTCCCCTTTGCTTTTACCAGATCGGCTAAAGCACGGATTTTTCCTGTGGGTGAAATCAATGTAGAACGAAGCACCGAGCGAATATTTTTCGGAACCCCCATAAATGTATCCTTTGGGATTCGATGAAATTTATGATTTGCTAAAATATATGATTTTCCAGTTGCATTTCGAACAATTTCATTTTCAAGCCCCAGTTCCTTAACCAACTTTACTGCAGGTTTTTTTCTAATTAGCATGGAATCTGCACCTTGTTCAATTGTGAAGCCATCACGCTGTAATGTTCTAATCTTACCACCTAGTCGATTGCTTGCTTCTACTAGTTTGATATTAAATGGGAGTTGATTTCTAGTTATTTCCTTTTGTAAATAATAAGCAGTTGATAAACCGGTTATTCCTCCACCAATAATGACGATTTGTTTGTTTGTGTTATTCATTTTTCCCACGCTTTTTTACTTGTTTTAATACTACATCACTCAATGTATTAATAAACTGTGGATGAACATTTGGCATTTCTGGACGATAGTATGATGCCCCTAACTCCTCACAAACAACTCGACATTCATAATCATTGTCATATAACACTTCCAAATGATCAGCAATAAAACCAACAGGAGCATAAACAAATGTACGGTACCCTTTTTGCTCATATAGATCTCTAGTAAGATCTTGCACATCGGGGCCTATCCATGGATCTGGTGTGTTTCCTTCACTTTGCCAGCCAATTTCATAATTTGTAATCCCGGTTGCTTCTGAAATTAATTTTGCCGTTTCCTCTAGTTGCTGTGGATAAGGATCACCATGTTGTAATATTTTTTCAGGCAAACTATGTGCAGAAACGATGAGTACAGCTTTTTCTCGTTCCTGATCGGTCATTTTTTCATAAACATCCGTTATTTGATCTGCCCAATACTTAATGAACCCTGGCTCTTTGTACCAGCTTTCCACAGAAGTGATTGTTGTTACTCCATGTTTTTTAGCTGCATCATTCGCGCGTTGATTATAGGTTTTTACACTAAATGTAGAATAATGAGGTGCTAAAACAATAGATACAGCTTGTTCAATTCCATCTTTTGCCATTTGTTCTACGGCATCTTCAATGAATGGTTCAATATGTTTTAGCCCAGTATATGCTTTAAACTCATATTCATCTTGAACTTCATTTAGCCTTGCTTCTAGTTTCTCCACTTGCTGATTCGTGATTTTAGCCAGTGGTGAGATTCCGCCAATCGCTTTATAACGATCTGTTAAATCTTTTAGCGAAGCTTCATCAGGCTTTCGTCCGTGACGAATATGAGTGTAGTACCGTTCAATATCTTCCTCCTTATACGGTGTCCCATAAGCCATTACTAATAGTCCCCATTCTTTCTTTACCATCATCAAACACCTCTTCATGTTAAAATTTTACTTTCACTTATTCATCTTTGCCCGTGTAAGCATGGATAAAATCAGTTAATTTTTTCAATGTCTCCGGTTTAATGTCAGGTGTTACGCCATGCCCGAGATTGAACACGTGCTTTCCATCAGCAAGACCCTGATCTAAAATTACTTTCGTTCGACTTTCAATCGTTTCCCATTCAGCCAATAAAACAGCTGGATCCAAATTACCTTGTAACACTTTCGTTACCCCCAGTTCTCTTGCTTCTTGAATAGAGGTACGCCAATCTAAACCAATGACATCAACTGGAAGATCCTCCCATTCTAACAATAAATGTCTCGCTCCCACACCAAAAATGATTAGTGGAACTTGATGTCTACGGAGTTCAGAAAAAATTCGTGTCATAACCGGTTTAATGAAAACACGATAATCTTGAGTGTTCAAGCTCCCTACCCACGAATCAAAAATTTGAATTGCTTTCACTCCAGCTTCAATTTGGGCATCAACATATGCAATTATCATATCAGCAAGCTTATCCATTAATAAAAACCATGCATCTGATTGTTTATACATAAACGCTTTGGTTTTACTATAATTCTTTGATGGGCCTCCCTCAATCATATAACTTGCCAACGTAAATGGTGCCCCACTAAACCCAATTAAAGGGACTGTTAGTTGTTCTTCTGTTAATAAACGAATCGTCTCTAATACATAGGGTACATCAGATTGCGGATTAATCATCCCCAGTTTTTCAACATCAGAAATAGAATTGATTGGATTGTAAATAACCGGGCCAACTCCAGCCTTTATTTCTACTTCAACCCCCATAGAAGGTAAAGGGGACATAATATCCTTATATAAAATTGCTGCATCAACATCATAATTTTCAACGGGTAATCTTGTTACATAAGCACATAATTCTGGTTGATGGGTAATTTCAAATAAGGAATATTTTTCCTTTAACTTACGGTATTCCGGCTGTGATCTGCCCGCCTGTCGCATAAACCATGCAGGCGTATATCTTGTTTTTTCCCCTTTGTAAGCTCGAATTATCGTATCATTAAATTTGTTTATCATGCCATCCATCCTTTTTTACGTACTACGTTCCCATTATTAATATAGCGATTTCATGGGACAGTGTATAGTAAAGCTAATTGATTGTCATCATTTTGTCTTATATTTTAAATTTACCATGCGAGTCGAACAGTTTCAGAAGGTGTTCCTTCTGTTTTGGTCAATGGATCATAAGGAACAACATAGTACTTATTCGTGTTAAACATGACATCCTCAATGATAAATTCTGTTTTCCCTTCTACTTCACCAATTCGTTTATCAACACCTTCTTCTTCACGGTAAATTCGATAAATAACGCGCTCATCCTTCGAACCTTCCCAGGTCAATTTTCCTCCTAAAATGGAAATATTGCCAAATGCATAAGCTGCTTTTACATTTTTTATTTCAGGTAAGGTAATTGGCTTCGGTAAAGCCGTAACCTCTTTTGGTTTACTAAACGCCTCTTCTAATGGATGTAACCGATCCATTTCCGTTAAAATAGCTTTCACTAGCTTTGTAGGATAGGCGCTTCCCCCAGTTAAATAGCTTTTCTTATCGACTCTATCATAGCCTATCCAAGACGCCATTACATATTGTGGTGTATATCCGGCAAACCAAGCATCCTTTACTTTTCCTTCTACTTTCGGATGCTGTGTTGAACCAGTCTTACCAGCGAGTGCCTTTTCATAATTACCAGCGCTTGCTGTTCCATTTTTTACTGCTTCTTCAAGCATTTCTGTCATATCCCATGCTACCTGTGGGGTAAACACTTTTTCAGTTTTTACCTTCGCCTTATACAGCTCATCTCCACTTTGATCAAGAATACGATGGATGGAAGTAGCTGTAACAATCTTCCCTTGATGGGCAAAGCTACTATAGCTTTCCATCAAATCGACAGGAGATACACCCGTTTTTAGACCACCCAAAGCTATTGCTAATCCTTTATCATCAATAGGAAGATGTAGTTTAGATAAATATTCCTTTGCGTGCTTCACGCCAATTTCATTCAGGAGCCACACTGCCGGAGCATTTTTGGAATGAATGATGGCTTCATAAATGGACACAACTCCCTCATAGGAATCGTCATAATTTTTTGCAGTATATCCATCATATTCTATCTTTTTATCAGGTATCAGTGAATAAGGTTGATACTTTTTTCCCATTAAGGCTGGCCCGTAAACTGCTAAAGGCTTAAAGGTGGAACCAGGTTGTCTTGCTACCATTGCCTGATTCATGTCGCCAAATTCAAAATTTCTCCCTCCAATAACGGATACAATTTGCCCTGTTTTCTGCTTCATCATTGCAAACGCACCCTGTGTTTCTTTTGTACTTCCAGGAAAAAAGGCATCATTTTGAAACTGCTCATAAGCAATTCGTTGAGTATCCGTATCCATATTGACGATTAAGCGATAGCCACCCCGCTTTAATTCATCAATGGACAGATGATGAGTGGCAGCTGCTTCTTTCATAACTAAATCTGTATAACTAGACCATGATGGATCAGGTTTCCACTTATTTACATTCAGCGCTAAATCTTTGCCTTCTACTTGAGCACGCTGTTTAGCAGAAATTGCCCCTACTTCATCCATAGCACGAAGTACGGTATTTCTCCTGCTTTTCGCTTTTTCCGGATGTTTTATTGGGGAATAACCATTAGGAGCTTTGACAAGTCCCGCCAGCATTGCACCTTCACTTATGGATAAATCTTTCACATCCTTAGAAAAATAATAGTCAGCTGCTGTATCGATTCCGTAAATTCCATGACCAAAGTAGATTTCATTTAAATATAATTCTAATATTCGATCCTTAGACAACGTATTTTCTAAGTAGATAGCCGCCATTATTTCCTTCGTCTTGCGAAGCCATGTTTTTTCATGAGTGAGAAATAAATTTTTTGCTAATTGTTGTGTAATCGTACTGGCTCCTTCGACCTTACTCATCGCTAAAATATCTTTATAAACTGCACGAAATACAGAGCGGACATCGACACCCGAATGTTCATAAAATCTTCGGTCTTCAATGGCGATAAATGCATCTTTTACATGCTGGGGAACTTCTTCTAACGTTGTTAACATACGATTTTCATTGTACAGTCTACCTATAACTTTTCCATCTTTTGTTTCTATTGTCGTTGTTGTATCCAATAGTAGTTTTTCATCATCGACAACGAAACGGCCTCCAAAAACAATGGCAGCATAGGAAATCAAAGCTAACAAAATCATGAATAAAAAACTATATAAAATTACTTTTACTTTTTTAATAAGGCGTGAACGCTTCTGGTTCCTTCTTTCTATTCTGTTCATTGGTTCACCTCTATGTAATGCCCATAACATTATACGACACAATGATACAATCTTAAAGTATTTATACTCGATATTAATTAATAATTGTTTCAAAATAATGTCACTAGACATCAACTGTGTGTACTTCTAATAAATAGGCAGTTAACGGTAATTGATTCCATTAGGGTTATAAAGTGAAACTTCATTTCTTGGAATGCTTTTCCCAAGAAATGTTAGTTGAACGAATCGGGCATTTAGGTGCCGTTTTCTACCACTTAGACCCTTTTGTATCAACTCAGGATCTTTGAAGTGGGAGTCTTACGGCACCTTACATGCGGGAAAAACAACCCTCTCTCCTATAGAGAATGGCTTCAAACTTGAAAAAACACTAGGACTAGTACTAGTTCTTTTACGTATATCGATAGTAAAAATATAATTATGGCAAAAACAGGGTTATCAATTAAAATAAGAAATGAGAGTAATTTGTTTGACAAATAACAGGCTGCTTAGGGTAACATAGAATTATGGTATCATGTATGTAAAGCTTTACTCAGTATAAACTTTACCAGACTTTTTACACATGTTCTATTAAAGATAACTTGGTTATTGAGCTCTAGCAAATCTTTACCTCATAATTAATACGTAAAATCTAAAATTTTTACGACGTGAATCAACTTCTATTTTAAACCTAATAATGTTCATACTATGTAGAAAGGAGGTCAAATAAATGATTGCCCATATGACGAATGGAACAGCAGATTTTTTGAAAAAATTAGCGGATAAATATCCAAATAAGCAGATTTGGCTAATGCATTCCGATACAAGCTCTCTTGCTTATTATGAAGATAACAAAAAAAGTATTTTTGTATCTGGTCGCGATTATGACATTCTACTAAAAAATGGAGAAATACAAGAAGAGGGCTATGTTGTTATGAATAACATTCCCGTAACCGAAGAAGGGCAACCTGTCTTTGAAGATCGATTTCGAAAGCGCAAACATGATGTCGAGAACATGCCAGGATTTCAAGCTTTTCGTTTGTTAAAACCGAAAAAAGGAAATACCTATATTGTCTTTACCCAATGGCAACGTGTAAAAGACTATGAGAACTGGAAGAATTCTGATCAATTCAAGCAGTCTCATAAAAATCAATCCGCCAAACCACCTGCTTATTTTGCAGAACGCCCATTTTTATCAACCTATCAGATGTTTGTCGATGAGGAGTAAATATAGCTCTATGCTAACGCTGCCATTAGCTAGGAATCGTTTTTTACTCTATAGAAAGTTGTTTACAGCTTCTGCACCGTACAGAAGCTGTTATGTTTTAAAATCGACAATTTGATAATAAAGTTGGTACATATCCTGTTTTGTAAATATTTTCGGAACCGGATATAATGGGTTTGCTTCCTGCAAAGCCCTCTCAATCATAATAGGAATAGCTTCTTCCTCGATTTTATTCAACTTCTCTGGAATATTCATTACTCGACTCATCCGTTTTATCTCTTTAATAAAGCCTAGCGCTTTTGCCTTGTTACTGTCTGCTTGATGAACTGGATGAACCACATCTGCAAGTTCAGCTAACGTATCATAAACAGCCTCCCCATAATGTTCCAGTACATATGGTAAGATAATGGCATTTGCCAGTCCATGAGGTACATGATAAAAACCGCCAAATGTATGAGCAATAGCGTGAACATAGCCGACATATGCACGGGTAAACGCCATCCCAGCTAAATAGGCGGCATGCTGCATATTTTCTCTGGCTTTCATATTTTCTCCATCTACATAGCTTTGTTCTAAACTTTCAAAAATCAATTTGACTGCTTGCTTACTCCAAGCCTTTGTTTCCTTCGTATTGCTTTTTCCAATAAATGCTTCAATTGCATGGGTTAATGCATCCATACCTGTTGTTGCAGTCATAAAGGGAGGAAGATTTGCGATTAATTTTGGATCATGCAAAGCGTAGTTAGGAATAAGTACTGGATCATTAATGGCATACTTTTCTAAGGTGCTAGGGTCACTAACAACTGCTGCCAGTGTTGCTTCACTTCCTGAACCAGCAGTAGTTGGGATCGCATATAATGGCGGTGTTTCCACCCGAACCTTTAACTGCCCCTTCATCTTGGAAATTGGTCTATCTGGACAAGCATACCTGGCTCCAACTACCTTTGCGCAATCAATGACTGAACCTCCTCCTAAAGCAATAATTGCCTCACATTGCTGTTGTTGAAACATAGTAAGCGCTCCCTCTATGTTTTCAATGGTAGGATTAGGAACTGTTTTATCATATAGGACGTAATGAATACTTGCTGATTGTAAATAAGTACATAATTTATCCAGTATCCCTGTTGCACGTATCCCTTTATCTGTAACAATTAAAATTCGTTTTTGAGCTGTTTGCAACAACACATCCGGAAGCTGTTGCAAACTATTTTCCCCCGTAATCAATATAGGTGTACGCCACTTTATAAACTTACTCCCAACTTTCATGATGTGCTGGTAAACCCGACAATATAATGTATAAACCAATAAATTCCCTCCTTCTTTGGTTTCTTGTATCGTCATGTACCCATCGACTGGCAACGACATGTTGCTACTTAGTCCTTTAACTACGCAGCGACAAGCTAACCATTTGCTATGTCTTAGCATGGATGAAAAAGCGGTTTGTTTATAACTTTCATTTGCCATAGTATAAAAGCCAACTAAATAAGTAGCTGGCTTTTAACTCTTTCACATCATATATTATTTATGTTCTTTCCTATTTATTTACATACTTGTCAAAGAATGTTTGAAAGTTTTCTTTTCCTTGATCTCCTTCAATTCTTGACACTTCTTTTCCATTATCAAAATAAACTAATGTTGGTACTGATTCAATTCCATAGACATCCCATTGGTCTTTAAATTCTAAAAGATTCATCTTTTTTAAATCAATATTGTTTTCTTTTGCTAACGGAACGAGATATGGAGTAGTCGACTGACAATGTGGGCATGTCGGGCTATAAAAATAAACAGTCAACGGCTTACCACTCTCCACTTTTTCTTTCAATTCATCAGGCATCATTTGATTTTGATAATTTGGATCATCCAATTGATCAATCGTGGCTTGTTTAAGCTTTTTATCTCCATACGGATTTTCATTTTTTTCTACTGCTTGATTATTTTTGTATTGCACAATAAAATATAAGCCAGCGAATAATACGAGGATGACACCGGCAAAAATGAGTAGCTTTTTCTTCATCTCTTTTTCTCCTTTCACCAACATACTTTTCTAGTTATTTATGAATTTGAGTTAAAGCGAATTAATATCAAATGTAAGACAAAAATAATAATAAATGCTGTTCCAGCTAAAAAAGGAATCGTAATGAAACCTAAAATGTTGATATATGTCACATTACAAGGTACTAATCCGCATGCCTTGCCTGCTTCTTGTAAAACAGGAAGTTTTTGAACTAAATAGTGATAGGTGGAAACAAACATACCTATTCCACTTAAAATAAGACCGGGTAAAGCAATCGAAATATCTTTTTTATAAGCAGCTACCCCATAAATAACTACTAACGGATACATAAGAATCCGCTGGACCCAGCAAAGCTCACAAGGCGGATATCCCATGACTTCAGAAAAAAACAAACTCCCTAACATCGCAATAAAAGCTTGACCCCAGATAAGCAGCAATATATTTTCTGCTTTTTTAGATAATATTGCCATAGAATATTCCTTTCTTTTTAAAGATGTCACGTAAAGAAGTGCATTACATAATTCTCGCGTATGGAACGCATACACCTTATTTTGCTTTACTTGTTTTATTAAGATAGATAATTTAATGAAGCGAACTTTCATTCAAATTTACAATATACCTTTTAAAAATTGTTCTTTGTCACCCATTCGATCTCCACTATATTTTCCAAGCCCCACCCTTATGTAGTATTATATCATTTCTCCAGTACTTTTAATGTTTGATCCATCTGTTACGTTAAGAAAAATTACCTAATCGTTGATTTTCCGATTTTTACGTTTTTCCATAATGGGCCAACTAGCGATTTTCTTTATAATAGATGATTTCTGTGTACATAAACAGCGGCCTGTGTACGGTCATTGACTTCTAGCTTGGCTAAAATATTACTAACATGTGTTTTAACAGTCTTAATCCCAATATATAAATGATTACTTATCTCCTGATTCGTCATGCCATTTCCAATACATAGCAGAACCTCCAATTCGCGTTCTGTTAAACTATCATGTCGCTTCTTTTCCCCCTTCTGAAAATTGGACACTAATTTTCCAGCAACCTTTGGCTCAATAACGTTCACTCCTTGATACGCTTTTTTAATTGCATCTGTTATCTCAACAGCTGAGGAAGTTTTTAACATATAGCTAAAGGCGCCTGCCTGTAATGCTGGGAAAACTTGCCCATCATCATAATAGCTTGTAAGGATAATTATCCGACAATCTGGAAGCTCTTGCATCACCTCTTTGGTCGCTTCAATACCGTTTCCATTATCCATGATTAGATCCATTAACACAACATTCGGTCGTGTATTCCTGATTATTTTCACACCATCTTGCCCATTTGCTGCCTCTCCAACCACTTCTATTTCTTTATCTGTTTGCAAATAAGCAATGATACCTTTTCTTACAATTTCATGATCATCTACCACTACAACTCGAATCATGTTCTGCCCTCATTTCTAACAAGGTATGCGAATATCGATATAGGTTCCAGCAGCTTCATTAGAACGAATAGCAAAGGTTCCTCCGAGCTCTTCCGAACGCTCCTTCATTGTTTTTAGTCCATAAGATGCTTTTTTTTCTTGATGAACATCAAATCCACTTCCATTATCACTAATATGGATAAATAATTCATTCGATTTCCGTAATATATGGGTAATTACTTTCGTGGCATTAGAGTGACGCAAAATATTAGACATTGCTTCTTGGACGATTCGAAATACATGCTCCTCCATTGTTTCTGTTAAATCAAGATTTTCTGAAATAGATAGTTGAAAATCAATCCGACACTTTTGTTGCAATTCGTTTACTAGTTTTTTAATGCCCTCAGCTAATGGCTCTCCTGACAGATGGACTGGACGTAAATGTAATAGTAAAGCACGCATTTCTGCCTGTGATTGGAGCGCAATTTTTGACACATCTAACACCTGTGACTTAGCTAATTCTGGTGAGTGATCAAATTGCTTAACTGCTGCTTCTGACAACATCGTTAGCGCAAATAACTGCTGACTTACTGCGTCATGTAAATCTCTTGCTATTCTTTGTCTTTCTTCAATAACTGCCGTTTTATAAGAAGCTTTTGCCATATCGGCCTTTTCATCAGCCATTCGCTGCAATGATTTGACTTGATTTTGCAAATTCTCTCCTAATTCGTTTAACTCACTGGCAACTCTTGTCATTTCATCTCCTTCATTGAAAAATAGTCGTGACTGGTAATTGCCATTAGCAAATTGAGTAATTTGTGTAGATAAGTAATCAAATCGATACTTTAAATTTCCCCCTGCTTTGAATCCAGCATAAATAGAGACAATAAAAGCAATCCCAAAATATAAAGCAATACTTAGAAAAATACTTTCCACTGTTAACCATGTTGGTTTAAATAAAACATAAAGGGATAGGATGATCGATAACATTAAAATGAAAGTAAGAAACATTCCATACAAATGAGAACGGATATAGCTGTAGCGAAGACTAACAAAGCGGCGATTCATTTAGAGTTTCCCCCTACACATAATCTATCCTGATAGACCCTGCTTTTAACTTTATGGTAAAGTCAATCTTTCGAATAGTAGAGTCATAATCTTCACTTTCATAAGTGATGGTCCGGTTAATAATTCCCTCTACTTGCTGACCGAGTACATTAATCTCACCTGCTCGTACAGTTGCATCTACGCGAAATGCGATATTTTCCGTCATTAATATCGTCACATCTCCAGCTAAAGAACGGATGCTAATGGGAATCTCTTTTTCCGGCATAAATGCTTTGGAAAAGTCAAAATAAAAATCTCCAGCCATATTATATAGATGTAACGGCTCAACCTTCCAATTTGGACTTGAATATTCATGGCTTCCTATAGAAAACATAGATGAACGGGGGTTATGTGTTTTCGGTCTATCCATATTTCTCCATGAATACGTACCGATTATTTTGCTCTCTTTTAATACAGTGATACCAATATAAATAATGAGTAATGGCCATAATTTAAAAATATCTTTAAACGTAAAATGAATCATTTCAAATCGATCCAATAGTAGTAATATTCCAAAGAGAAGGAAAAATGAGCCTGCTGCCCAGCTTCCTCCTTCTTTTTTGAAGTAGGCAATGAACCATTTTCCTCCAACCATGACAAAGAAAACAGGATAAATATATAGCCAAATATAGTAAAAATCAAACGTAAGGAAACCTAAATTGAACAGAACGAGCAGAACCCCAATCACAATGAGAGAAACTGCGATAAACAAACGAGTAATACCTTTCAATATTTTCACCTCTATGAAGAAGAACCAAGCGTACGAAGCCGCTTATTCTTTAAACTAAATAGCGCAATGATAACGATAAAGATACCACTAGTCATCATGATTTGCTGAACACTTACTCCGATAGCAATTAATAGTGAAGTGGCTATATAAGACACTGGAATTAAGCCGGTAGATACGGTTACAAGTAAGCTCATCATTCTTCCTAACATTCGTTTATCTGTCGTTTTTTGTAAAATCGTAAATACTGGAATATTAACTAGCTGTAATAAGAAAGCCATTAATAATACAAAGCCTGCACTTAACCACAAATAGTGGGACATCCCATTTAAAAAATATAAACACCCTACCGACATTATACTATATAATAATATCATTCCAGGCTTTTTAATATTTTTTATCGATAAAAATATTGCACCTAACATTGCACCTGCCCCCATAGACGTCTGGATAACAGCTAAACTAATAGAGTTTCCGGCAAATACATCTTTGACAATTATAGGCATACCAATGGAAAAAGGACCAGCAAAGAAAAAATTAATGAAAAAGGCGATAAAAACGATTGACATAATTAATTGACTTTGTCGTGCATAAATAAACCCTTCCTTTAAATCTTCCCAAGCTGAATTTTTTTCGTTTTCTGCCTCTTCTGTTTTTGATAGTTGAATAAATAGTACAGTAATAGAAGCAATGAGAAGCATGATGCATCCAACAGTGAAAACCCCCATAAATCCAAGTACAGCAATTAACGTCCCTCCAAGTGCTGGGCCTAAAATTGGGCTTATTTGTATCGTCATTTGAATTAGTGAATTTCCTCTTTGTAGCTGATCTTCTTCTAATAATAAAGGAGTTAATGAATTAGTGACCGGGTAGCTAAACGCATCAGCTATCCCAAATAACGCAGCTAATATAATTAAATGCCAAGCAGTAACAGCATCAAAATAGAGGAATAAAAGAAGTGAACCAATTAATAAAGCCCTTAACAAATCAGAGAAAAATAGAATGGTTCGCTTATTAAAACGATCTGCAACAATTCCACCAAGTGCTAATAATAATAAGCGTGGTACAGAAGCAGCAAAAAATAACATACCAAAATAAAAACGATTTTCACTCAATGTTAGCATTAACCACTCTGCACCGATTAAGTATACATAATATCCAGGTGCTGAAAACAAAGAGCTAATAAATAGCAATAAAAAATTTCGATTTTTAAAAATAGGCAATGCCTGATTTTCTTGGACAATGATAGTCATTCGTAAGGACTCCCTCCAATAATATAGATTAAGCTTACCTCTATCTTCCTTGAGGGGAAACGTTCCTTAGAATGTTATTCAATCAGCCTCGAGACTGAAATAACTGTTTCTTTCTCAACTGCTTATAAAGATATATCAAACCATTTAAACATAAAAAGCCGATAAAGAATCCAGCGATAACATCCGTTAAATAATGAACATTAATAATATATCTGCTCATACCAATCAAGATAATAAGGAAGGAAAAGAAAGTTACAATCCATCGCTTCTTCTTGATAGTGTTAACTTTCTTACTAAGAAAGTAAGCTGTTAAGCCATAGCAAACAATTGAAATCATCGCATGTCCAGATGGAAAACTATGCCCTTCTGCATTGGCTGCTGCTAAAATACTAGGACGCTCACGTTCCACCAGCTGCTTAATTGCAACATTGAAATAATGTGTAAACAGCGTACCAAAGCTAATAACCAGTGCTGGTAAAATATTGCGATATAGCCACCAAATTACAAAGGACATCATAATAACAAAAGGAGTCGTAAAAGTGGATGAACCCAGTTCTGTAATCCAACGGAAAATCGTATAAACCATTGTATCTTCCAGTTGCTCGACAGGACCACGTGTCCACTTGTCAATATAAGGAATTCTATTATGAAACAATTGGTACATCCAAATTCCAATAATAATACTTAGTAAAGCAATAAAGAACATTTTTTTATTCATAGCGATCCCTCCTATTTGTTCATCATACCCAAATTTATGTTTCAAAAAAACTAGGATAGGGAAATAATATGTGTACTAGTTATTTTATGAAAGGATGGATAACATATGGAAAAAGAGCTACAAGAATTAATTGATGGACTAAATGAAGACCTTGCTAATGAATACGGAGCTGCGATTCAATATACGTACAGCGCTTCTGTCGTTAGCGGCTTATACCGTTCCGCACTTAAGCCATTCTTTGAAGCTGAAATCAGTGACGAATTAGGCCATGCACTTTACTTATCGGAAAAAATCAAATCACTAGGTGGAACGCCTACTACTAAAGCAGCTGAAATACCACAACCTATAGAAGTAAAAGATTTATTAAAAGCTACACTGCAAGCAGAAACACATACAATTAAACGTTATGAACAACGTAAAAAACAAGCAGAGGCACTAGGATACACCGAGCTTGTTGTAAAGCTAGAAGATCTTATTGCAGATGAAACACATCATAAAGAAGAAATTGAACGTCTTTTAAATGACCCTCGTTTAGCATAAGACAAGTAAATCGTTCATGAAGTGCTATGGTCTCGCCTGCACTTCTTCTCTTAGTGCCAACAAGGTTTGAGGATAATTCACATCACGTTAACTAAGTATAAGAAAGAGGCTGGGACATAAGCAAATACGAAATAGCAAAAACCGAACAATTCATTTATAATTGTTCGGTTTGTTTGTGTTTAGAAAAACTTGGCTTATCGCCAAGTCTTTAGCGAAAGCTATCGTTTTTATTATACGATAAAGTGTAACTTCATTCAGTAGGAGTTTTCTTCCATCTCCTACTAAATGTTAGTACCTCAGGGGGTATGACCTAAAGGCCCTTAAACCAATCGGGCATTTAGGTGCCGTTAACTACTGCTTAGACCCTTTGTATCCTCAAGTTCTTAAAGTTGGAGATTACGGCACCTTACATGCGGGATAAAGCCTAAAATTTTATACTTTCTTATAGTACAAGGTCGATTTTTTGTTCGTTTTTTAATGAGCTGTTTTCGTTTGTCAAAGCCTTGTATATGAAGTACATGAGGTTCGCTACCTCTTGTGCTTTTTTTGTATAGTAATTTATACTGAAAGCGCTGTGGATTAGTAACCCAGCCACTTTATTTTTAAGCTAACTTCTGTTTTACATACCCTTGCACAAATAAAACAGCAAACAATGAGCCACCGATGAAAGCAGCAATTGCTCCTAAATACTCACCCATTACTAAAAATACGATGGAGAATAATCCAGTTTGCAATAAACTTAATTGTAAAAGGAACTTTAACAGTGACTGTTGGCGTATCTTCTGAACGATCGGGTACAGATCAATCCACATAATTGTCCGATGATGCTGGTATAGCGCCATCATTTGGAAGCTGCTTAAATATATAAACAAAATCGCAAATACAACTTTCAACCAAATTGGTGGAATAAAATAGATGATCATTCCGCCTATCACTAACAACCGTACATACATTCCCAAATAATCACCACTGCGAATAAAGGTAATACGATATAAATAGTCGTATGTATGTTTTTTTAAGAAAGGAATGCGACCTGCCATTTGAACAAGCCGATGTCGCTTCTTCACACGACTTTTCAAATGTGGAACATCTGTAAACATATTTGCTAATCGGTAAAAGGCTTGCATTCGATTACGGTCTTTTTCCACTAATACGTCCCAAAGGATTCCAGGTCGCTTAGTAGCTATTTGAAAGTCATACAAAAATATGATTACAAATAAAATCGTGGTAATACCAGCTAATACCATATCTGAGGCAATAATAAAGTAAAAGGCAGCTATATTTAAGCCTATTCTTACGATTAAATCCAAACGTCTTAACATAGGTTCCCTTATTCGAAGCATCCACCAATTGGCAATTAAATTAGCTAGCTTAAACAATAACAAAAGAGCAATGGTGACCAAATATGTGCTACCGTCACGCTCCGAAAAGACCGTCGTATATAATGGTCCAAGCGCTGCTGCTGCAAGTAATACGAGATATAACTGAATTATATAACTATAGAATAATGCATTACGGAAATAAGCTTTCATCTTATGCTCTGCCGGAATAAGAAAAACAAGATCAGGTTCTTTTAATAATGTTCGAACAGGGCTGTAGCTAGCAATTAGACCAAATACAATTCCAATAACCCAAGCAGCGGGAAAATTTTCTGGGATTTGCAATAGCCATTTTTGATAATAAAACGCAATAGCAGAGATAAAAAAAAGCATCGCAATCGCTATATGACCATTAAAAATATAGCGTAAATATCGACTAGTTTCCTTTAGATGTGCTGAAAAACGTTGTTTAAAGAATGCATGCGAATCAAACATGACTATCTTCTTCCTTTGTTAATTGTACATATAAATCATCTAAGGTTGCATCTGGCATTTTAAAACTATCTTGTAAAGCCTGTAAAGTTCCGTTAGCACGTATTTTGCCGTCGTGTAAAATAATAAAACGATCACAATACCGCTCCGCTGTAGCTAGAATATGAGTCGACATGAGTACGCCAGATCCTTTCTGTCTCATCTCTTCCATAAGCTGGAGATAGGACTGAATCCCAAGCGGGTCTAAACCTACAAATGGCTCGTCCACTATATATAATGGCGGTTCAATTATAAACGCACACATGATCATAACCTTTTGTCGCATCCCCTTCGAAAAGTGAACAGGAAACCAGTTTAGCTTTTTTTCCATCCGAAACTCTTTTAATAGCGGAGACAATCTTTTTTCAAAAACAGCCTCTGGTATATCATAAGCCATTGCTGTTAAGCGGAGATGTTCGTAAAGGGTTAGTTCATCATAAAGAATCGGCATTTCAGGAATATAAGCCATTTGGCTGCGATACTTTTCCGGATTTTCTCGATATGTTTTTCCATTTACCGTAACTTTTCCTTTTTTAGCTTGCATGAGGCCAATGACATGTTTAATTGTAGTACTTTTGCCGGCTCCGTTTAAGCCGATTAATCCAACAATTTCTCCTGGCTGAACATCAAAAGAAATGCCGTGTAATACATTTTTATGAGTATATCCTCCATAAAGATCATCTATATGTAATAATGCTTCCACATCCGATCCTCCTCTTCGTATTGTTTATATTTTATCATTTGTCCAAAAGAAAACCAAAATAAACTGTACGTTTTTTTTCGACATATATAGACGTAACTACTAAGTACATACGATTTTATTTTATATCGGGTAAAATGAGCCAACGAATATTTTCATTGGCCTGTTTCATGCATACCTTATTTCTATTACAGACACACCAATGCTCAGGAACTACGTCACCTTGGAACGACTCGACAGGACTGCTAGTGTTGACTTTGCAGCAAGGACGATCTGATCCGTTCTTGATCCCTTTCTTTTCTTATTAAACACGCATTTTTTTAGAAATCCTCAAAGATTTTTTAATAAACGTGTATAATTACATAACTTCTGTAAAGAATAATGGTTGAAGGCACAAGGATGCAAAACAGTTCACTTTAACCGATAAATTTTTCGTGTCTTCAAAATAAAGTAAGGTTCGTTTAACTCAACACACAAATGATGTGTTAGTGATGAATATCTAGCTGCATTTTGGTAAAAAGCACAAAAATGAGTTGTTGGTGAATGATAATCTAATGCTTTAACCTTACAACTATTTCCTATCATGGAAACTGTCAAAAAAGGTTATTGTAAACAATTCAATCAAGCAGTGATGCTCTATTGAACATATTGTTTACAATGTCCCCACGTTAGAATGAGCATCCAATAGCCTTCAGAAAGAGCTAGTTCCATTAAAAATGGGACTGGCTCTTTTCAATTAGACATTTTAAGAAAACAAGCGATTTTTTTAAGACAGGGATTATTCCGTCTTCACGAATATAGACATGTATGTTGTCTTTGTGCTATTTAGACATTTTCTCTCATATTTTTTTAAGTACATAAAAAAATTCTATTGACGATTTTAATCTAATCGTTGTAATATAAGCATGATAAAACGTTTTATCATTTGATCATTAGTTAGATGTAACATCTCCATTTAAACCTAAACGGGAGGGAATGTGTTGAAGAAAATAATCACATTTGGGAGCATTAACATGGACTTATCGATACAGACAAACCGTATTCCAAACAACGGGGAAACGATATATGGTAGTGATTTTTTTCTATCCCCCGGAGGAAAAGGTGCTAATCAAACCGTAGCAGCTGCTAAAAGTGGTGCCCAAACGTATATGATCGGCGGGCTGGGTGATGATGTATATGGAATACAGTTATTAAACACATTAAAAGGATATTGTGTTAATTGTAATTATATCGAGTCCTTCCCCAATACGACTAGTGGCGTTGCAGTCATTATTAGGAGCAAAGGTGATAATCGAATCATACTAAATGGTGGAGCAAATCATTTATTGGATCACCGCCATATTGACCCTGTCTTAGCAAATATCGCAAGTCCAGGGGATATTTTTCTTACCCAATTTGAGAACGATTACGATACTATTCTCTATGCGTTAGCAAAAGCGAAAGATAAGGAATTGTGGACTATATTTAACCCTGCTCCTGCTAATGAAATACCTGATACCATTTATCCTAAAATAAAACTATTGATTATTAATCAATGGGAGTGCAAATTTTTATCTGGTATATATCCTACGAAGGAGAGCGACTACAAACAAGCAATTACTTTCTTCCAACAAAAGGGAGTGCATTCCATTTTAATCACTTTAGGCTCTGAGGGAAGTGTATTTGGGAATAAATCGACATATATGTTCATCCCAAGTATTTCTGTCCAAAGTGTAGATACCACTGCTGCCGGAGATACGTATATAGGTGCACTTGCGTATTCTCTTTCATGTAATCACTCGATTAAAACGAGTATGGAATATGCAACAATGGCCGCTGCTTTAACCGTTTCAAAGCAAGGTGCACAAGAATCAATTCCGACAAAACAAGAAGTAGAGAACTTTAAATTAGAGCTATATCAAGGAGGAAATCAACATGAATAAACGACCAATTATTATTGACACTGATCCGGGAATTGACGATGCAGTTGCATTAGCGATCGCTTTATATAGCGATTATTTAGAAACAAAGTTAATTACTACCGTTGCCGGAAATGTAAGCCTTGACAAAGTAACGAATAATGCCTTGAAGCTGGTAAAACGTTTTTCGAAAAAGAAATTCCTGTTGCTAAAGGAGCAGAACGGCCATTAATAAAAGAGCCGATCGATGCGAGTAATGTACATGGTGAATCTGGTATGGACGGTTATACTTTTCCTGCACCAAATCAAGCATTGTTATTAAAAGAGCATGCTGTAAATGCCATGTACCAGACCATTATGGAAAGCAAGGAACCGATCACGCTTGTACCGATTGGTCCTCTAACTAATATTGCTTTACTTTTACGATTATATCCAGAGGTAAATGAAAATATTGCAGAAATTGTCCTTATGGGAGGATCTACTACAAGAGGGAACTCTGGTGTAATGGCTGAATTTAATGTTCATGCGGACCCAGAAGCAGCAAAAATTGTTTTTCACAGCGACATCCCTATTGTTATGGCTGGTTTAGATGTTGGTTGGAAGGCGCTTATTTATCCAAAAGATAGTGAAAAGCTTAAAGAAATAAATGAAACCGGAAAGATGATTTATCAGTTATTTCAGAAATACCGCGGTGGAAGCATGAAGACCGGCTTAAAAATGTATGATAGCTGTGCAATTGCATATTTATTAAGACCGGAAATGTTTACCGTAAAAGAAACCTATGTGGATATTGAATTATCTGGAACATTAACAGCAGGTTGTACTGTAACAGACTTAAAAGGCTATTTAAATCAAGCTCCTAACGCAAAAGTTTGTGTTGATATTGATGAAGATCAATTTAAACAATGGTTTTTAAGCAGTCTAAAGAAATGCAACTAAGACAAGAAAGCAGAGGTACTTTATTATGACAGAAAACCTAATTATGTATGGTTCAACCATTTTGGCTGTTGCTATTATCATCTATATGTTAATTAAAAAAATGGATATCAAAATTGCCCTATTCTCGATTGGAACGGTCCTTATTCTAATTAGTATTGGCATGGGGCATGAAATTGCCTTTCCCGATTTTGAGTCAACCGGCTCTTTACTGCTCGATCCGTTACAAGTAATTGTTCAGCAATTTAAAGATACGTTTGTCCAAGCAGGGCTTATTATCCTTATGCTTGGAGGATATACAGCTTATATGTCATCCATCGGTGCAAATGATGTGACCGTGCAAGTGTTAACTAAGCCGATTAACAAAATCAAATCCGTCTACATTTTGGTACCAGTAGTGTTTTTATTAGGCAACCTACTTTCGCTTGTTATTCCTAGTGCTTCAACATTAGCCATTTTATTGCTGGCAACCTTGTATCCCGTACTAAAACAAGCAGGAATGTCCGTATTAAGTATTGCTGCAATTATTGCTACATCAGCTACCATTATTCCAACACCTTTGGGAAGTGACAATGTAGCGGTAGCAGAAGAATTTGCTAAATATGCTGCATTTGCTGATATGTCAGTAAGTGATTATGTTTTTAATTATCACGCTGCCGTATCGATTCCATCTTTACTATTTATTGCCATTATCCATTATTTTTGGCAAAAACGAATGGATAAAAAATCGGTTACTGTTACTTCTGATGAACAAATGGAAGTAACAGAGGTAGAAAAGGTAAAAAGCGGGAAGCTTTATAAAACCGTTTATGCTATTTTACCAATATTCCCAATTATATTACTCCTTATTTCATTTATTTTAGATCTTGCAGCTGGTATTACGTTTTCCATAAGTGTTGAAATTGCCGTTGTTGCTTCTGTAATTATTAGCATCATTTGTGAATTGATCAGACATAAAGGAGACAAAGCTGTATTAGCTAATACGGAGAAGTTCTTTGAAGGTATGGGCAGAACCATTCCGATTGTTGCATTAATTGTCGCTGCTTCGGTTTTCGTAACAGGGTTGAAATCAATTGGCTTAATAGACGCGCTACAATCAACAATGCAAAACTTCCACGGACAAGGTCTTAATTTTATCCTGCCGTTAATTCTTGTTCTGTTTACTGCACTCATTGTATTGTTAAGTGGTAGTGGCATAGCTTTGTTCTTCGCGATGGTACCGTTAATGGTTCCTTTAGCAGAAGCAGCTGGGATTAGTCCGATTGCAATCTCCGTTCCGATGGGATTAGCAGGGAACTTATTTAGAGCTGTTTCACCGGTTGCACCTGTAGTGTTAATTATAGCTGGAACCTTAAAAATTGAACCGCTTGATATTATTAAACGGACCTCCGTGCCAATGATTGCAGGTATAGTGTGTATGTTCATTCTATCAATGATTTTCTTTTTATAAGTAATGTTTAAATAGAAGGTCAAGGCGGTATAACCAACCTTTATAAGTGATTACAATGGAACATCCCCTTATTTATATGTAAAATAGGTTTGAATGATAATTACAGGGGATGTTTCTATTGAAAGTAACGATTAAAGATATAGCTAAAAAAGCCGGCGTATCTCCAAGCGCTGTATCCTTAGTACTAAATAACAGACCATGTCGTATTTCACAACAAAAAAAAGATGAAATTAAACAGATTGCCAAGGAATTAAATTATACAGCAAATCAAATCGCGAGAAGTCTTGTTACGAAACAAACAAAAACATTAGGTTTAATTATTCCGGATATAGAAAATATCTTCTTTTCGTCACTGGCAAAACATATTGAAATAGAATGTCGAAAACATGGATATGCCTTAATCATCCTTCATTCAGATAATAACGATCAACACGATTTAGAATTATTAGACTTACTCGTATCCCGATCTGTTGAAGGAATTTTTTTAATTCCAGGAAGTGAAGCCTCCAAGTATAAAGAAGCTCTTATAAATAAATTGAAGCAGATTCCTATTCCTTATATCATGTTAGACCGTGTATATCCAGAGTTTTCATGTGATAAAGCCTGGTTTGACAACGAATACGGTGCCTACCTTGCTGTTAAACATATGTTAGAAAAAGGGCATCGTAAAATTGGTTGTATTGTTAGTACTAACTTTTATAATGGACAGTTAAGATTAAATGGATACATTCGTGCTTTAAAAGAATATCATATCCCGATTAAGCAGAATTATATCGTCAAAGGTGACTATAAAAAAGAAAGTGGCTATTTCGCAGGAAAAAAATTAATGCAAGAAGATCTTACTGCCATCTTTGTTACGAACGATATGATGGCACTCGGGGTAATCAATAGCATTTATGAGCAAAACAAACAAATACCCAACGACTATTCTATCGTTAGCTATGACAATACGATTTATCCATATATATTTGGTATTGAACTTACATCTGTTAAGCAAGATGTTAAAAAATTGAGCAGCAGCGCTTTTGAACTTCTATATAAAAAAATCACTGGATCTGTCGGCACTGAAAAGGAAATATGTTTACAACCTGAATTAATTGTTAGAAATAGTGTTAAAGCATTAAATCATTAATTTTATCTGTGACTGATCCTTACGTTTGTTATTTGAAAATCGTTATGTGTTGGTCGAAGTTTTCCTTGTCATTGAAAAATCGCGATGTGTTGGTCGAAGTTTTTTCTTATTTTTGAAAAAGAAAAAACACTTTTCTGCATGCGGTGTATTGCTGTCGAAGCATACTCTGTTCTTGAGTTCTTAAAAAACAAATCACTTTTTCTGCATACGAGCCTTAATCAAGAAGGCTTTCTTGTCCTGTTGCAACGAGTTTCTAGATCGACAGTTTTAAAACAAAATCGCTTTTTTTCTTGTCCCATATCCCAAATAAGTCGGACATTTGGGAGCCGTTACTTCTACTTAAACTTCTTCGCATTCTCTCTTGAAATAAGAGACTTACGACACGAGATATGGGATAAGACTTGTTCATATAAATGAGAGCTAGATCTTTTTATCTGGAAAACTTAGCTGGAACCTGCTACAACAAGAATCTTACATCACCATAGTATGAAAACTCTGACAATAATCTCAGAATCCTTTACAATCTATACTAAATATAGATACAATAGTAACTAACTTGAAGAGAGGAATGGTGAAAGGTTATGAGTCATGAAGATTGCATTTTTTGTAAAATTATTAATCAGGAAATCCCTTCAGCAAAAGTGTACGAGGATGAACATGTATATGCTTTTTTAGACATTAGTCAAGTAACGAAAGGTCATACGTTAGTCATTCCTAAAACACATGTAAAAAACATTTATGAAACTCCGCCTGAAGTTGCTGCTTCGTTATTTGAAAGAATACCTAAAATTGCGAATGCAATTAAAGCAGCCTATCAACCGATTGGAATGAATCTACTTAATAATAACGAAAAGCCTGCAGATCAATCTGTATTTCATTTACATATCCATCTGCTTCCACGATATGGGAAAAATGATGGCTTTTCTTCCAATTGGAAAGTTCATATGGATGACTACACTGCTGAAGATTTGCAAAAAATGGCAAGCACCATTAACCAAGCGATCAGCAATTAATCAATAAACAAGACCAGTGAAAGTGTGTGTTTAAAAAAGAGTATACAGGGGTTAAAACAGTTTCATTTCGACTAGGGGAATTAAATTTATGTCGACAATTTTGAACTTCTTCTTAAATGAAACTTTTTATTTAGACCTATGTTTGTTATAATGAAAATATATATCTGCAACTGACAACAAGTGTACAGTTGGGAAAATAATGAGTTGAGAAAAGCTTGAGTAGAGGAGAGTATACAAATGAATATAAGAGTATTAGTTATTTTGTCGCTATTCGTAGGTATTGGGGCTGTGTTACATGCTATTGTACCACCGATTATTTTTGGGGTTAAACCTGATATGCTGCTTTCGATGATGTTTTTGGGAATTCTTCTATTTCCCAAAGTAAAATATGTGGTAATACTTTCTATTGCTACTGGAATCATATCCGCTTTAACTACTTCAGCTCCAGGAGGACAAATAGCTAATCTTATTGATAAGCCGATTACAGCAATGCTTTTTCTAATTTTAGCTATCATCATTAAGAAATCAATGAGCCCTACTATTCGTGCAGCAGTTCTAACTGCAATTGGAACATTGATTTCAGGAGCAATCTTTTTAAGTGTTGTCTTATATTTAATCGGTATCATGGATGGCTCATTCTTAGCTATGTTTAGCATGGCTGTATTACCAGCTGCACTGCTGAACACACTTATTATAGCTGTTGTCTTTCCTATTACACAAAGGATTTTAAAAAGAGCACCACAGCTAATTAGTACGTGATGATAAAATCCTCTGGCACAAAGTTTGTCGGAGGATTTTTTACAATCATACAGTTGCCAGGCCATCATTAATACTTGCTATAAAGGTATATAATAAGTAAGAAAGGAGCGAATTTAAATGGCTAATGCAAAATCTCTATTTTTGGGAATAGCAGTTGGAGGTGTCGTTAGTGCGACGGTCACTCTACTTAGCACTCCTTCTTCTGGACAAAACTTCCGAAATCAAATGAAGGATAGAACCTTAGAATTGAAAAAAATGCTTCTAAGTTTAAAACAGGACGGGTTGCGCTTAAAACAACAAATTCAAGAAACCTCTCAAGAAGGCGTTGCATTAATTAAAGAGCTTACTCAAGATATGAAGAAATCAGTAACAGAGTGGAAAACAACTGTAGAACCCCACCAAAAAAACATTCATCAGTATTTGGAACAAATTGAGTCAAGTTTAAAGGACTTAGAAGATAAAGTTAAAAAACAATAAAAGATGGGAAGCTTTCTCAATTGGGAAAGCTTTTTAATTTACATAAATAATCATCCAATACACGTACTTCATATATAAAAACGAGCTCCGTTTCGGAACTCGTTTTTCCTTACTTATTTTGCTTGCAAATCTTCAATGGAATCTATTTCCATATAATCTGGTACTACTAATCCAATTTTAGCTCCATTCAAGTTCTCTCCCATATCCACAAACTGATCTTCAAATTTTTCATAAAAATCTTTGTGTGTCATTGGCATCCAAGCCGCTAATGTAGCATCAGCATCCCCATTTGCAACTGCTTCAAATACAACAGCAACATCTACAGGGGTAATTGTTACTTTAAACCCTTTTTGCCGAAGAACCTCAGCTACGACGTTTGCCGAAGCAAGCTCTGAATCCCAAGGAGTTGTAACAAGCTCCAGTTTTTCACCATCGACATCTTCAACGCCTTCAATCCATGCTTTTATTTTATCCGGATTATCTTTAACCCATTGTTTTGCTACTTCGGCTACTTCCTCTCCAGTTTCTGAAGCCTCATACATAATACTTTCCATATCTTCTACTTCCCAGTTAAACTGGTCGATTAGCTTATAAGCGTTTGGCTTTTCTTCCTTTAAACCCTTTCGAGCTAGTGATTTAATCACTTCCACATCCCCATAAATGCCTTTTGGATCTTCTAGATATTTCAAATTATCAAATTTAGCAAACTTCCAATGAGGATTCCAGCCTGTTACAATTATCGGCTCCTCGTTAGTTATTGCTTCTTCTAACTCAGTAACCATAGCCGCAGTAGATGATTGTTCTAATTCCCAGCCTGATAGACTATCATATTCCTCAATTGCTTTTTCTGTTGTTACGGTAATCCCTGCTCCTGGTTCTATCCCAGTTATTGTATAATCTACTTCTTCGCTATAATTGTTTTCACTCGACTCAGCAGACTTACTATCCCTTTTCTTGTTATCATCGGCACTACAGCCAACAAGCATCATGAATAAAAAGACTATTCCGAATAAAAACAACGATTTCTCCCATTTTTTACTAGTCATAATAACACACCTTATTATTGTTTTAGAAATAAAGCTGATACAGATTTGTATCAGCTTTTGCCAAAAATTTAATTATCAAATCATCTTTTTAGAAATCTATTACTCTACGTTTTTTGTCCATTCCTTCACTTTATCTTGATTGTCTTCCACCCATTTAGCGGCAGCGTCTTCAGGAGAAGCACCATTAGAAATTTCTAGCATGACAGATTCCATATCGTCCGTTGTCCATTTAAATTGATCAAGTATTTTGTATGCTTCAGGCATATCCTCTTCTAATCCTTCACGAACCATTGTTTCAATCGTTTCTTCTTCACCAAATGTCCCCTTTGGATCTTCTAAATACTTCAAGTCATATTTGGCAAACTTCCAATGTGGAGTCCATCCAGTTACAATGATCTCTTCTTCTTTTTCTATTGCTGAACCTAATTCAGTTGCCATTGCGCCACTTGATGACGTTTGAACTGTCCAGTCTTTTAGATTATCATAATCTTTAAGCGCTTGTTCACTTGCAGCAACCACTCCTGCACCAGGTTCGATTCCAGTAATCACTTGATCTGCTTGCTTATCTAAATCTTCAATGCTAGTTACATCCATATAATCCGGAACAACTAAACCAATTTTGGCACCTTCTAAGTTTTCTCCCAGTTCAACTACTTGATCGCCATATTGTTCATATTGACTCTTGTGCGTTGCAGGTAACCAAGCAGCTACCATACCGTCAGCTTCTCCCTTAGCTACAGACTCCCACATTACAGCATTGTCTAACGGAGTTAATTTTACATCATAGCCTTGATCTTCCAGAACTTTACCAATTACATGTGTAGATGCTATTTCAGAGTCCCATTCTACATAAACTAACTCTATTTCTTTTGACTTTTTATCTCCTGAACCTTCTCCGGATTTTGATTTCGATGATTCATCATCCGATCCACATCCAGCTGCAAAAAGTGCTAATAAAAGTCCTGCAACTAAACCCAAATGTTTCCAATTCCATTTAAACAATATAAATCTCTCCTTATTTTTTCATTTTAAATAAGAAAACTTTTCTTATGAAAAGATACCAACCGAGTAATTAATTAATTATTTCTTTCTTTATTCATATTTTGCGTAATTCGATCCATAATGATAGCTAAAATTACAATTGCAATTCCTGCAACAAATCCAGCACCAGCTTCTGCACGTTGTAATGCAGAAAGGACATCTCTACCTAATCCAGGAGCTCCAATCATGGATGCGATAACTACCATAGACAATGCTAACATAACTGTTTGGTTAATGCCTGCCATAATCGTTGGTCTCGCCATTGGCAGCTCAACCTTAAATAACTTCTGCGCACCTGTACTACCAAATGCTTCTGAAGCCTCTACCAATTCAGCAGACACTTGACGTATGCCCAGATTGGTAAATCGAACTGTTGGTGGTGTAGCGAAAATTAAAGATGCAAAGACCCCAGGAACCATGCCAATTCCAAAAAAGGCAACTGCAGGAATTAAATATACAAACGCAGGCATTGTCTGCATAAAATCCAAAATTGGAGTAATAATAGCAGATGCTATATTACTTTTTGACATTATGATTCCGATTGGTACTCCAATAATAACGGATAAAATACTAGCTAATAATACTAAAGTGAACGTATTAATAAGCTGTTCCCATAATCCTTGATTATAAATTAGCCATAAGCCCACGATTGAAAATGCGGCTAAACCGAATTTTTTGCCGGTGATGAAAAACGCAATTACTGCTACGATAAGAATTACAATTAACGGGGGAATTGCCATTAACGATTCTGAAGTAAAATCCATAAAGCTTTCAAACTGTTCTTTGATAGGATCGAATAAGAAGGAAAATGTGCTTGTAATCCAATCAGTAACTTTGTCTGTTCCTTCTGCAAGTTCTATTTTGGGGATGATATCCAATATATTATTCAACATCTAAATTCACCTCATTAACACTGGATAGGGCAGCAATGACTGCACCTCTCACAATAATTCCTACTAATTTTTCATTTTCTACTACAGCAACTGGAATGGGTGAATTATAGATGAGGTCAAAAATCTCATGCATCGATGTATCTTTGCCTACAATCGGAATATCGTTTTGCAGAATTTCTTGTAACTTGGTTATTTCTTTTTTCACTGCTCTTGAAGCACTATCTGCAGAAATATATCCTTTTAAATTCCGTTGACTATCAACAACAAAAATACTTGACAATCCTTCTTCACGCATTCGTTCTAAAGCAACCCTTGGCCCATGCTTTTCTATGTTGACCGTCTCTGGACGTTTCATAATATGTTGTGCAGTTAATACTTTAGAACGATCTACATCCTCAACAAACTTTTGAACATAGTCATTCTCTGGATTGACTAAAATTTCTTCAGGTGTACCAATTTGTACAATATTTCCATCCTTCATCAGTGCAATCCGATCACCAATTCGTAGAGCTTCATCAAGATCATGGGTAATAAAAATAATTGTTTTCTGCATTTTTCCTTGTAAATCCAACAACTCATCTTGCATTTCTTTACGAATTAATGGATCCAATGCAGAAAAAGCCTCATCCATTAAAAGAATCTCTGGATCATTTGCTAATGCACGAGCAAGCCCTACTCGTTGCTGCATTCCCCCAGACAACTGATTTGGCTTTTGATGTAAATAATCGCCTAATCCAACTAACTTTAGTGCTTTTTCAGCTTTTTTCCGTCGTTCCTCTTTATCTACTTTTTGAATTTCTAATCCATACTCTGCATTTTGCAGAATAGTTCTATGTGGAAACAGACCAAAATTTTGAAACACCATACTCATTTTTTTTCTACGCACATTACGCAATGCACGTTTATCCATTTTCATTATGTCTTCTCCGTCAATTAATACGGTGCCTTCTGTTGGCTCAATTAAACGATTAAGCAGTCGCACAAGGGTAGATTTACCACTTCCTGATAATCCCATAATAACAAAAACCTCTCCTTGTTCGACAGAAAAAGAAGCACGATTAACTCCAACAGTGTTTCCTGTTTCTTTTAGTATTTCTTCTTTTGTCAAACCCTTATCCAGTAACTTTGTAACTTGCTTTGGATTTTTACCAAATATTTTTGATAAATTTTTTGCTTCTATGATCGGCACATCTTTCACCTCATTTTTCAGTTTCATCTACGAGTACTTCGACCTAATACTTTTTAATCATAGCTAATCCATACAAAGCCTTTAAAAAATTTGAATCATGGATTCATAGATTTTCAAAAGCTCCGAACAAAATCATTTACTTTATTACTATAACGATTTTATTTATTCAACACAAACTTTAAATACTTTAAGTTTTGTACATATTTTTTATACAGTTAATACTGAACAAAAAATATGTACTATATACTCTGTATAACTCCCAAATACTCCAGTATGCTGCTAGATAAGTAAGTTTTATTGATTGTAAATTTAGTGTAACCTTGATATATCAAGGCTTTAGGGGGATTTCATGATTAAACCTCAAATCGAATATATTAACAATAAAATTTTATTAGAGCTTACCAAAACAGTGGAAATGTTCGGTTTAACATCAACGGAATCAAGACTTTTTGCATATTTATATTTAGCGGAGCATCCTATGACACTTGATGAGATGGCTGAGGCTTTAGGAAAGAGTAAAACATCTATGAGTACAAGCATTCGTTCCCTGGCTGATCAGAATTTAGTAACACGAGTGTGGAAAAAAGGTGTAAGAAAAAGCTTATATAGAGCTCAAACACAACTGTTCAAATCGCTTATGATCTCTCATCTAAATAAATGGATTGATGATGCTAATCAACAAAAACAATCTTTTGAAGAGCTAGAAAAATTATTAAAAGAAATAGCCAACGAACATAATGAAAAGCACCTATCAGAAATAAAGCGGATGCAAGAGCATGTTCAATATCTGATACATTTTCATCAAGAAATAGAAAACATTTTTAGCAAAATAAAACAGGATTAGCAAGGCATTTATACTGACAATGACATCCTTGCTAATCCTTTATATGGTCAATAATTTTTAGAAATTCATCCATTAAAGAAGGATAGTATCCTTCTTTTTTTAATGCAATAATTGTCTTATTTGGCTCTAATTTTTCCGTTAACATTCCAACAAAATGAAGCAATAAGGAAGTAAAATCGAGCAACCCCTCTTCTGATTGCTTTAGATATTGACAGTTAAGATAACTAATTCTGTTCATCAACTTATTATATTCCTGTTCTGTTAAACCTTTGTCAATGATTAATTTCGTAAATGGATACTTATCAGTATTAATCACTTTAGAAAGTAACTGTAAATGAAAAGCAGCCGTTTCAGCCTTATTACTCATGTTAATCTTCTCGCTCTCCTTCCTCCCTAGGTCTTATCATTATAACATGCATACAGACAATATATTCCATTTAAATTTGATAGCGACATTTCTCTCTACAGAAGAAGTAGAACAAAAGCTAGAAGCATTCGAGTAGTGGCGTATAAACAGCAGATCTTCTGACGAGATAAAGTGAAACTTCATTCCGTGAAACGCTTTCTACACGAAATGTTAGTTGAACGAATCGGGCATTTAGATGCCTTTTTCTACCACTTTGGCTTCTTCGTATTGCCTACACTCTTGAAGTGGGAGATTACGGCACCTTACATGCGGGATATAGGGAAACTTCATTCGTGGAACGTTCCTTACACGAATGTTAGTACCGCAAGGGTATGACCTAAAGGCCCCTTGAACGAATCGGGCATTTAGGTGCCTTTTTCTACCACTTTGGCTTCTTCGTATTGCCTACACTCTTGAAGTGGGAGATTACGGTACCTTACATGCGGGATAAAGGGAAACTTCATTCGTGGAACGTTCCTTACACGAATGTTAGTACCGCAAAGGTATGACCTAAAGGCCCCTTGAACGAATCGGGCATTTAGGTGCCTTTTTCTCTCTCTTCTACTTCTCCCTGCTCCTTTAATTCTTAGAAGGGAGAGACTTACGATACCTTACATCTGGGATATAGGGAAATGCATTCAAGGACTGCTTCTTTCCTTGAAGACAGTAGTTGAAAACTTAAGTTCTCAACTACCTGGAATAACAAAACCATCATCTCTTATTGTCGACCATCCACTAATTGAAAATTTACAGGCATTGTTAACATCACATAAAGCTTTACGTTTCATTAACTTTTAAGGGATAGCAGTCAACATTTTCATACGAATAAATAATACAACTTCTGGTTATTTTTAAATATTTGTTAACATGGAAAAAAACTTCTCAAAACCTATTGCTTTTTCCAGTTAATTTTACTATGATTCTTGAAGGAAAACAAAAGCTGGAAACGCCTTGATTAGCCCCCACAAACGCTGGAACTCTGACGAGGGTGCTGCCCGGGAGTGAAGCGACCTCCATGGGCTAGGTCTAAAGCTGGATAATGAACAAAATTAGTTTCCTAGACGATAAAAATCGTCTAATGATTAAGCCTTAAAAGCAAGTATGCTTTAGCTACACTTAAAACGTTAAATTTTTTGCGTCATCGAGTAATTTCTATACTGAAATTATGCTTTACTAGAGTATAATTACGTATTTCAATAAAGGAAAAAAGCCTAGGTCAGTTAAGATCGGAAATGTTCTTGAAAATAACGAAGTATCGTTACCTACCTGTTCTGGTGCAGTCCGATACTAGCAACGTCGTACTGTGCATCGAAATTCGAAACGACATAGATTCACACTATATGCCAAAGTGAATCTTTAATCAGTGGAGATTTTCTTTTATCCCCACTGATGGTTGATGAACAGAATCGGACATCTGACTTGCAGTTGAGTCCTCCACTTATCCTGGGTTCACCTTGTAGCAAGGAAGTAGAGATCTTACTGCTAGTTACATGCGGGATAAAAAATGAGACACTAGAAAGAAATTTGCTGCATCTCTTTTACCGGGCTTCTGAACATCCTATAAATAAACTTTAAAAAGGTCTGGAGGAATCAACATGAATTGCTGGAAATCCATTAACCTCACAAAGGAATTCGGCCGTAATCGGTTATTTATTGTGTCGAGCCTAATCGCTTTATCTGCTTTTATCTTTTTATATGTACTAATCTCCATGCTGCAAGGAGCATCAACAAAAGTTAGTGAGGCAGGTATGGTTCCCTTTCTTCTTCTACTTGTGCTTTTGCCAACTATTCATTCGTGCATGCACATTTTACCTTTAATTATGATGAACAAACGAATAAAAATTATTTTCAAACTTAAAAATAAGTGTTTTCCCGTTTTCTACTATTATACGAAATATCATTTAACAAAAAAAGCATATACCTTAGTTGCTATAGCTCCAACCATCTTGTTAATTATCCCTGGAGTCGTAGCAAGTTATTATTTTAACCATTACACAGTCTATATTTTATTACTGACTTCCATTCATATTGGCCTTGCCTTTATGGATCTTTTAAATATCTGTTATTTATGGAGGGCGCCAAAACAATCCTTAATTGAAAATAAAGGCGAGGAAAACGGCTTCGATATTCTTATTCGTGATCATTAAGGATAACATAATTATCCCCGAAGTTCGCTAGTTTTTCTAGTTAGAGCTAGAAAAACTACTATTAAAACGATATCCAGCATGTATAGGCGGACATTCGTTACCTCCCCAGCAAAACAGGTCTGATGTTTCTATCAGACCTGTTTTCGTATCTAAAAAAATCCATCTTAAATCATAAAATAGTGAACTACTAGTTTTCAATCTTTCTTGTTTGTTTTTGTTGCAACTTAATCAGAGTTTGAGTAATATACAAATATTCTCTGTTCAGATGATTAAACTTTTGCTACAGTATAGAGTATGATATTTTTATAAGGTAAGGAGATAAAGTGAATCTCCAATCAGTCGGGGTTTTCTTTTATCCCCCGATTGCTAGTACCGCAAGGGTATGACCTATAGGTCTCTGAATAGAATCGGACATTTGGCAGTTGGATCTCCTAAGGTTTACCTCGTAGCATAGAAGTAAAGCTAATGCCAGTTACATGCGGGATAAAGAAAACCCTTGTCATTGGTCATTTTTAAATAAATTAGGGGGGAGTTTAATGAATATCATTTTCCTTATTTATGGATTTATTGTATTCCTTATTTTTAATTCATTAACCCATCAATTTTGTGTCAAAATGGAAATGGAAGCACTAAAGCAAGGGAAAATGTTTCGTGTTATTAATGTAATGATTACTATTTTACTCGTCTGTTCTTATTTAAGAGTAACAAATCTGATGGTGTAATAATCTAAGCTAGCTGTTACTTAAACATAAAGATAAATGGACAACCATCAAATCTTACCTTTTTAGTTAAGGAGATGTTAGTTGCACTTATGCTGAATATTTGTCGAGTCATCCACAACGTAAGACCAGTATACTTTATGTAGAAAATTGATTCCACAATCTTAGCATACATAGAATATGTTACATGTTTTCAAATAAAAGCAATTTTACTTTACTTTTTAAAGCTAGATGAAATAAAGGGACTTATTATCCATGCTGAAAAGATAATCAATTGAAACCCTGATCAGCTAACAGCTAAGACAATATCCTTTAAAAGTCACATTGCTTTAGCTGGAGCTTTCCTTACCCTTGGAAAAGGCCATTACTGTCAAAGCTTTTCTTGTCTTATTACATCGCCGATACTAGCACAACCTATGGATCAAAATTTGGGACAGCGAAATGGATATGTTTAGATCAAAGCTAAAAACAAAACAACTTAAGAAAGGAACCATTTTCTGCAACTACCAATTACAAAATGAAAATTTTTGTATTTTAATTTATAATGAACTATATTTTTTACTTCATAATATGTTATATTTAATGCTAGGGGAGAATTATTGTACAAGCAGATTAGGAGTGTTTATGTATGAAGAAAACAGCAATTGCTGTCACATTAGCTGCAAGTGTACTTGCATTAGGAGCTTGTAGTTCGGATGATGAAGCTGTAGTTAAAACAGATTCAGGAGATGTGACGAAGGAAGAATTTTACGAGGCCTTAAAGGATCGCCATGGAGAAAGTGTCCTACAAGAATTGGTGACCATGGAAGTACTCGGAGATAAGTATGACGTTTCGGATGATGATGTAGATAAAGAAATTAAAAAGATGAAGGATCAGCTTGGTGACCAATACGATGCTGTTATTCAACAACAGTTTGGCAGTGAAGATGCCATGCGAAATATCATCAAAATAAGTCTTCTTCAAGAAGAAGCTATATCTGAAGACGTTAAAATTAAGGAAGATGAAATTAAAGAATTATACGACCGTAAAAATACAGAAATAAAAGCACAGCATATCTTAGTAGAAGATGAAAAAAAAGCCAAAGAAGTTAAGAAAAAGCTGGATGACGGTGGAGACTTTAACAAATTAGCTAAAGAATATTCTACGGATGGTTCTGCAGAAAAAGGCGGGGATCTTGGTTTCTTCTCAGCTGGACAAATGGTTCCAGAATTTGAAGATGCTGCTTATAGTATGAAAAAAGGCGAAGTAAGTGATCCAGTAAAATCCCAACACGGGTACCATATTATTAAAGTAAATGACAAGCGAGAGAAAAAAGAAAAACTTGGAAAATATGAAGATGTAAAAGAAGATTTACGTCGTGAATTATTGACACAAAAAATGGATCCGGTAAAAGCACAGGAAAAAATCGATAAAATTCTTCAAGATGCAAATATCGATGTAAAAATTAAAAAATATAAAGATATGTTTAAACAAACAGATGGAAAAGATCAAAAAGATGAGGAAGCTAAAGGTTAAACGTGAAACATAATAATAAAGGCTAGCCACGAAATGTGGACTAGTCTTTATTATTAAGGATATTTAGTTTAGTACGGCACCTCATTCACAACGACGTAAAATTTTCACCGTGCATCAGGTGTTGTATCTCTTAGAGCTAATAATGTCTTTTTATGTTACATCACTTGTTTGTTCTTGCTTTTCAATTCCCTTTCTTTGCGTAAGCGTTCCATATATATTTCTCCTTCTTGCTCAATGAAATGCTCCTCCATTTTCCTTTCGGCACGCATTCCACGAAATGCCATATAGCCGCTAAAAAAGATGAGAATGATCATCATAAATACCCACCATGGCACTCCTAGTATCATTATTTCCGCCTCCTTGTCCTTCCCTTATAAACTATATGAAGACAAGCGAAAAAAAATAACCGTTAAGATAAATCTAGTTGGAGTTGTTTACTTTTACCCGGAATAAAATGGAATTTACTGAAACTAAAGACAACGTTCTTTCGGTTATCTTCTTGTTTTTAAGCAAAGCTATTCTGTGTTCTGTTGGCACTATTTTTCAAATAACGGCTTATAAAAAGCACGATTATCCATTGCAAATAACCGTTCTGTGAAATCGCCAGGCTTTACTTTTTCAAGGGAACGATTTAGCATATTCAATTTGGCATCGAGCATATCAATCAGATGTAAAATCTCTGCTTCACGAACAAGTGGCGGCTTCGGACTACCCCATTCCGCTTTTCCATGGTGACTTAACACTAAATGCTGTAATACAATAACCTCTTCTTCCTCTTCCAGTTGCATTTCATTTGCCATTATCCCGATTTCTTCTACCATCATTGGAATATGACCAAGTAATTTACCTTTTGTCGTATAAGATGTAGAGACAACACCAGATAGTTCCTTTATTTTTCCAATATCATGAAGAATAATACCAGCGTATAACAGGTCCTTATTTAGTTCAGGATAAAGCTTATGAATTTCCCTTGCAATGGCAAGCATGCTAACGATGTGATGTGCTAATCCCGAGACGTATTCATGATGATTTTTAGTTGCAGCCGGATATGTTAATAATGATTCTTGATATTTTTTTACAAATGCACGTACAATTCTTTGCAATGTTGGGTTTTTCATTTCAAAAATAGCTTCTGTTAACCGTTCTATTAATCTTTCTCTTTCTACGGGAGCCTTTTCCACAAAATCCGAGACTTTAACCTGATCCGTTGGCTGAGCTGGACAAATGGAGAATATTTTTAATTGTGCTTTACCTCGAAACTGATTTACTTCACCTGCAACCCAAACAATTTGTTCAGCGATAAATAAAGTTTCATCCTCTTTACTAGCATCCCATAGCTTTGCCTCAATTTCTCCAGTTGCATCACGAAGCATTAACGTAAGAAATGGTTTTCCATTACTTGTTAAACCTTTCGTTGCTTCTCTAATTAATAAAAAGCCTTCATATGAATCACCTATCGAAACATGACCTATCCCTTTTTTAACATCTTGCTTCATCTTCAGTCCATCCCTTCTACTAACTATGTTCCAGCTGTTTCCAAAAAGCAAACCATCTCTCATGTTATGTATTTTATTACGATATACTAGTTTTTTAAATAGCAATTCGTTTCTAAACGAATTAACTTACCGAACGTGCAAAAAGAGACTGACATATCTTAGCGAAATATCAGTCCGTCTCTGTTGTTATTTATTTTTAGGAATATAGTCAAAAATCTTGCCTGACTCAACTACTTGGATAAATTTCATTAACCATTCATAATAATTTTTAGCATAACGCAAACGTTCAATATCTCTTGTGATTTTCTCTTTTAACTCTTCATCATTTGTACCTTCATATAATTTTTGTAATTCTTCGATTGCTTCTTCCGACTCTTCAATATTTGTTTCGGTATGATGGCGCCACCGATTTCCAAATAAGGATGTAAATGATTTGTACCAATCTTCTTCCGATTGATATAAGTCTTTTCGGATTCCTTTTTTAAAGGTGGATTCTACCATCTTCATTTCCGATAATGCTCGAACACCTGTTGACATACTTGTTTTACTCATTTCCAAAGCGTCACGCATATCATCTAGAGTCATCGGTTTATCTGAAAAAAACAGCACTCCATATAGTCTCCCTACGGAAGGAGTGAGTCCATATAAATTCATATTTTTAGCAATGGCCTGTATAAATTTTTCAATTGTTTCATCATACTTTTCCCAGTCTTTTGATTCATTTTTTTCTGGCAATGGAAGTCCCTCCACGTGCATTATAATCATAATCTGAACATAGTTTATCATTATTTTTCAATGAATGCGAATAGAATTTAATATTTGTACATAATTTCTATTTTTCACTGCTTCGATAACGTCTTTTTTACAAGTAAAAACAATGATTTGATGGTCCTTAGCAATTTCATAAAGAAGACTTGTTATACGTTCTGTACGAACCGAATCAAAATGAACAAATGCATCATCGATAATAAATGGTAAAGCATGCTTTTCACTTATACACACACTTACTGCAAGACGTAAAGCTACATATAATTGATCTATCGTTCCTTGAGAAAGCTCTTTTACATGATAGTGTGTACCATCAGCTGCTTCTACAATAAATGGTCTATCTTCTAACGGTGAAAACACTTTTCTATAAGCCCCGATTGTTATTTTTTGAAAGAAATCGGATGTGCATTCTATTACTTTCGTTAAATACTTTTGTTGGTATGTACGTTTAGCCTGTTGAAGTATCTCCTTAGCAGTTTTAATAGTTGCCCAACGCTTTGCCAATCGATTGAAGACTTCCTTCTGCATTTCCATTTGATGTGCTGTCTCTGAAAGATCTTCTCTTTCTTCCATTGTAGCAAGCTCAGCTTGAACTGCTGCTAACGCTTGCCGCTTCTTTTCCAAACAATCCTCTAATTTAACTATCTCTGCTCGTAAATCCTCAAGTTTCTGATTTAATATAAAGGGTGTCGGTACTTGCTCCATATTCATTAACAAACTTCCATCAGGGAATAAAGAAGCAAGCTGCTCCGTTAATGTGTGAGCTTTTTCTTTTAGAAATAGCTGATGTTGCTTTTTCTTACCTTGTTCATAAAAAGCTTCTTCTCCATCAACTTTAGCAATTTGTAATAGCTGCTTCATTTCTTCTTCCAGTGGCTGCATTTTGAGCTTAGCTTGCTGTAATACCCGGTTATTTTCGTCTATATTTGCTTGATAATGGACAAGTTTATTCTTAGCTGCTTCATGTTTTTTAATCATGTCTTGAAGCCAGCTAATTTGTTCCGAAACGGATGTACTTGTCATTTCCCTATCTACTTTATGAAAAAACATCACTACATTAGCATGCATTTTTTCTAGTGTTTTCCTTATTTTATCATATATGAATTCATCTTCCAGAATTTTTTTATTCATATGCTGAAACGTTTTTAACCGATGAAACAAATCCGGCCAATATGCTGGTGCTACATGTGTTAAAAAAGGATAGCGCTCTTGTTCACTCATTATGCGTTCATCCATCTGCCTCATCTTTTCTAACAGATGAACCTGTTTTTCTTCCCATTTCAATGCATCAATATCAAGGGTTTTTAACCGCTCTTTCAAGGCCGCTATTTGCGTTCGATATTGCTCCTGTTGTTGTATATTATGGTCAATTCGAACGCGGTCTGCTTCTGACAGTTGCAGACCCGACCGTGTTTCTACTGCTTGACGAAAATATAAATCCATATCAGTAATGGTCTGCTTTTGCCATCTCCATTGTGCTATTCCCAAGAATGTGATCAACAGTGCAACGACTAAAAACAATTTTTCATTGGCAGCTAAACCGATCCCAACCATTAAGATCCCTATTAGGAAGGTCACCAAAGCGAATAAAAAAGCATTTTTTTGCTTTTTACGTTTGTTCATTTGCCACTCTGTTTCTCGTTTATCATACTTATGTTTAGCATCTCGTAAAAGAAATGTATGGTTCGCCTCATGCAATTGGTTACGCCATTCAGTCAATTGCTCATCAGTAACGAGCTTATCTTGCATTGCTTTACTTTCTTCAATTATCTTATTCCGTTCTCTACGATGCTGATTTTTTTCAATTTGTACTTGTTCCTGTTCAAAATCAAGGCTATCCATGTCCTCCTTCATTTGCTTCCAGGTTTTTTCTGTAAAAAGAGAAAGATTCATGGTAGTTAGCTCTTGCTGACTAATCGGCAGCTGTAACTCATGCAAGGACTTTTTTAGTTCGTCTCTCTGTTTTTCGATAGAAGTAGACAGCTTTGATGCTTCATCAGTATGTCGATCATATTCATCACTTTTACCAACTAATTCCTTTCCCTCCTGATAAATCGTATCTGCAACTAAGTCTTTTTCTATCTCTTTAAGCTCTCCCTGGTAACGCTCGTTATTATTTTGTAGAACTGCTATTTCACTTTTTAAAGGAAGCAGTTTTTCTTTCAATTTCTCCCAGCGATAAATACCATCTTCCGGAAAAAGTATACTATTCGGAAGCAAGTTTAGCTGTTTTGTTACTCCTTGATATTCCTGTAGGAGCGGCAATGCATGTTGTTGTTTTTCTAGCATCATTCGCTCATTACTGGCTGCTTTTAGTTCGTCTCGCGTTCGGTTCATTTCTTCTTCCAGCTTCTTTACCTGTACTTGCTTTTCTTCATAAGACCTTTCCAAGCGCTTCCATTTCTCCAAACGATCATTTATCTCAAGTAACTGATTTAACTGTTGATTAATCAACGGTTTCTTTCCAGTAGGTTTATATAATTCGGCTAATTTTTGATCCAACTGTTTTTCTACAGCATAAAGATTCGTCGCACCAGTTAATCCTATACCCAAAATCACCTCACCTAAATCATCTTCCTTCATTTCAGTAATGAGCTCTAAATCCTTTGCTGAAAATGAAAAAACAGATTGATATGTAGAAAGGGTCATTCCTTTTAGCCGTTCCTTTAACCAACTTTCCCCTTTTTGCCTTCCATCTGATATATAGCATAAAGCTTGACCATTACGCACCTCATGCAGTCGCTCAACAATAAATGTCTCTCCATCTATCGAAACTGTCAATCTTCCCCCCATTTTACCACTTGTTTTTGGACGGTAAAATTCACGCTGTTTCGGTGGAAGTCCAAATAACATAAACATGATAAATGTATACAAGGTTGACTTTCCAGATTCATTTTCTCCATATATATACATCGGATGTTTTGTGGAAAAATCAATCGTATAATCTACCCACTTACCAAAGCCAAAAATAGTAGCACGTTTAATAATCACGTTCTTCCCTCATTCCTTTAACAGCTCATGAACGATTAATTCCTTCGCAGCTTCCTTGATTTCATCTTCATTTTCGATTCGTTCTAAAAATTTTCTAGCCCGCTTATGTTGATATAGATCTGTGATGAATGGCTGAATTGATTGCTGTTCAGCTTCTCGAAGCAACTCACCAATAAAATGCTCACCTTCGTATAAAGTTGGATCAAATGTTGCTGCTTTCAATTGAATCGTATGCCGAAATAGATACTGCCAATTACTTGATTGGATTAAGGTCTCATTTACAATATCAACTACTTCTTCTATCCGCCCTTCGCTATCCCAATCGAGTAAACGCTTATCTGCACTCACCAAAAGTACTTCGATTAGTTGCGGGATGGAACCATTAATCTGTTGTAATTGCTGAAGTAAATGACCTTCGATATCGAAAACCGATTGACAAAGAGAAACATCAACAACAATTGAAGTGATTTGTATTGCTTGCAAAGGAAGAAATGTTAATCGGGATTTATCCTTGGTTAAGCGAACCAAATAACACCCCTTTTCTCCCACCTCTTTTCGATTACGCCCTTGCGTGTTTCCCGAATATACAATTGGTGGATATTCTTTTAAAATTTGTCGCTGATGAATGTGACCTAGTGCCCAATAGTCAAAATCTTTATTAGCCAGTTCAGTTATTTTGAATGGTGCATATGTATCATGATCTGTATTGCTTTGGACACTCCCATGCAGCATTGCAATATGGTATGGTACAGACGGATCGGTGATTTGATATTCAGCCGTTTTATTTTTAATGACAGCTCGGTTTTCATAGCTGAATCCGTAGATTCTTGCAAGCACTTCACCATTTTTTTCATATGTAACAGAGGATACCGTTTCGTTTTGAAAGATCACAACATTATTAGGATATGTCACAGGATGCGGATTAGCTTTGATATAGTCATGATTTCCATACGATAAAAAAACAGTTATATGATGCTGTTGAAGGCGTTCAAATGCACGCTTCAAGCGAATCTGCGCTTTTAAACTTTGTTGTTCATTATCAAATAAATCACCGACTAAAAGTACGAAATCAACCTGTTTATCAATCGCCATCCGTACTAGCTCATCAAGTGCTGTAAACGTACTTTCCCGAATCTCACGAAATATACTCTCAGGAGCGGTCGCTAATCCTTTAAAAGGGCTGTCCAAATGTAAATCTGCAGCATGAATAAACGTGATTTCCTTTGTCATGTTTACACCTCCAACTCTACATCATTTTAGCAAATCTGGTATTAGAATGCACGTTCGTATTACTGGATATGAAAAACAAAACATGAACGATTCCTTGCTTTTGGCAAGGTGACCGCCTGGCCTAGTTGCACTTATACCTCATACCTAATAATTTTCATTACGGAGATACATCTTCTACGATAAAATTTTTTTATCTGCTTTAACGTGAGAAATAATTTAGCTCTCGTCAACTCGCTGACAAAGATAAATCTCCCTGATAGTAAGAAAAAAGTTCGTTCACTATAGATAGCGGAAATTTTATTGAGTACAAGGCTTATAAATATAGGAATAGTTGGAAAATCATTTTGTTACTTTTCACGAATGCAACTACAGATCGTATTCACAAACGATTTACAACCCATTGAATCAATCTTTGCTTTTTAATATATCTTAAAAAGCCCTGCAAGTTAGCAGAGCTTTGAAAGGTAAATGAAACTCGTGAACTTCATTTATTTTTCTTTTTTCGATAAGGTAAGTGCTTTTTTGAAGTCTTTTAGAGAACTGGAACGTCCATACATTAAAACCCCGCCTCGATATACCTTTGATCCCAGAATAGCTAAGATGACAATCGTACCAATTAATAGACCAAGGGATAACGCAATCTCCCACATAGGAATATCCAACATGCCTACACGTAGAAACATAATGATCGGCGCAAAAAAAGGGATAAAGGATGTAATTTTAATAAAATCGGCTTCCGGTGTACTAAGTCCAAAAATAGCGATAAAAAACGCAATCATGAGCAAAAATGTCATTGGCATGATTAATTGTTGTGCATCTTCAATTCGACTTACTAAGGAACCTAACATCGCTGCAAGGGTTGCATACAGTAAATAGCCTAAGATAAAAAATACAATAGCGTATATATACACGGAAACAGAAGTTGTTCCAATACCAAATTCAGCGAATAATTCTTTCGTTTTGTCGTCCTTAGCAGAAATAAGTGCATAGCCGCCCCCTAAAAACAGCGCTATTTGAGTTATTCCTACAAGAGCAACACCAGTAATTTTGGCAAACATATGCGTTACAGGAGAAACGCTAGAAATAAGAATTTCCATGACACGAGATGATTTTTCCGTTGCTACATCGGTTGCAATCATATTACCATAAATAAGTACAGTCATATATAACAGAATCATCATAATGTTTACAATCCCACGCGCCTGATTTAGTTCCTCTTCTGTTTTAGCTGATTTATCTAATACTATCGTATCAAAAGCTACCGGAGCATTAATTTCCGCTAAAACACCAGCGTCAATATTTGCTTGCTTTGTTGCATAGACAACCTTTAATTGCTGTAGTTGTTGCTTCAGTGTCGTTTGCAATTCTGATTGAGTAATACTATTCGCATAATATGTAGCTTCAGGCAACTGCTTTTCATTCATCGATAAGACAATAAGAGCTTTGTATTCTTCTTCCTCGACTGCTTGTTTCGCTTCTTCTTCCGTTCCATCAAAACGAATGAGCTTGGTATCATCACTGGTTTGTTCCGCATTTTTCGATAATGGGGTATACAGTTCATTGGACTGGTCAATAACAGCAACTTGATCTACCTCACCATCAGAAAAAACATCAATAATTGTTTTTATATTTGTTAAAGCAAATATGAATGCTAGTGTGATAAGTGTAGTTATAATAAATGATTTTGACTTGATTCTTGTCATATATGTGTGACCTAAGATGATCCAAAACTTATTCATAGGAAGCACCTACTTTCGCTATAAAAATATCATTTAGAGACGGTTCTTCCAGTGCAAATTGTCGTACAAACCCTTTACCTTGGATTGCTGTAAAGATATCTTGTGAGACTGCTTCATTTTCGATTTGCAGATGGCAGCCTTCCATCACTGACTTATAAGCGGTAACGCCAGGAAAATCACGGAGAAAGTCAACTGGAAAATCTGCATAAACGACTAGGTTTTTCTTACCAAACGAACGCTTTATCTCCCGTAATGAACCTTGGACGACTTGCTTTCCTTTATGTAAAATACACAAATGTTCACATAATTCTTCTACATGTTCCATTCGATGGGAGGAAAATACAATCGATGTTCCTTTTTCCTTTAAGTCAATAACTGCTTCTTTCAACATTTCCACATTAACCGGATCCAGTCCGGAAAATGGTTCATCTAAGATTAATAGTTTTGGCTTATGAATGACTGCAGAAATAAATTGAATCTTTTGCTGATTTCCTTTGGATAACTCTTCTACCTTCTTATTCAAATACTCTGGAACTTGAAAGCGATCAAGCCATGCTTTTAATTCACTTACAGCCTCGCTTTTTCCCATCCCCCGCAATCTTCCTAAATAAGTAAGCTGTTCCTTTACTGTCAGTTTTGGATAAAGCCCCCTCTCTTCCGGAAGATAACCAATTAAATGACTTTTCTCATAATCAATCGCTTCACCTTCCCAAGTAATCTCACCAGATGTCTTATCTAATAAACCTAAAATCATGCGAAACGTCGTCGTCTTTCCCGCACCATTTCCACCAAGAAAGCCGAACATTTCCTTTTCTGGAATTTCTAAAGAAAGCCCGTTTACAGCTGTATGCGTACCAAACTGTTTTGTAACATCTTTCAGTCTTAGCATCTTTTCTCTCCTCTCTTAAATATTATTACGTAAAACAATCGAAGAAGTTTCATCATTCTTCTCTCATATGGGAAATAAAAATTGGTGATCGTGTATGCCAAATTATAACAAAACAAAAAGAGTTCTTAATAAAAAGAGACTGAAAGAGATACCGTCAAACAAGCTGACTACAAACCATGCTAATTTATACATAACCAGCATAGCATCCGAACCCTTGCTTTTGCTTGATTGTTTATCATATGATAACACTCATCGAATAAACGTTTTTTCATTCCAGTATAATGATTATTTAAAACCTATAATGTGAACAATGATTGCTGCGATTAATTCCATATTCCAGAAGAGTTTTCCAGAAAATCCTCACTTAACATTCTCATCTCCCTCAAAAATAAAAATATCTTCAATCTTGCAGTGAAAGGTTTGGGCTAATTTATGTGCGAGTACAAGTGACGGTTTATACCTCCCTTTTTCCAAGGAAATAATTGTCTGTCTCGATACGTTCACTTTTTGTGATAATTCTTCCTGTGTCATGCCAAATTCGATTCGTTTCTTACGGATAAGTGTTCTCATAGTCTCCCTGCTTTATAAAGTAAACTTTACGTAAAGTTTACTTTACTTCTAACGTATCTGTCAACAAGTAATTTAATTCAGCAAAGCACAGAGAAGGAATCTGAAAATAATTGTCGAATATATTAAGGTAAGTAAAGGAGGGACCAATGTGAGAAATTATACATTGACTGTATTTGATCGTTCAGGTGAAAAACTACTCGATGAAACATTTACCGCTGCTAATGACGAGGAAGCGAAGGAACTGGGGACTGCTAAGCTAGAAAAAGAAGGATATCTTGAGTATACTCATCGTTGTACAACACCAGATGCTAAGCTAATCTTATTTCATCGCTAATTATGAAATAATTGTTAATTACAACCCGCAACAGTGAAAATTTTTTCTTTTTTTCCTTGACTTATCAAAGCAGGTAGTGTGTTTTCTTAAAAAAAGAGCGATTTCCTCTCTTATAAGGTGGGGGAAACGCTAAGCTTATAAAGTAAACCCTTCATTCAGCGCTGATAAAAAGTAGAACAAAGGCTATCATCTCGACCGTCCTTGAAAAACCGTGATGAGTTGCTGTCGAAGCTTCCCTTGTCTTTGAAAAGGAACAGCATTTTTTCTGCATGCGATACTTATTTAAATCCTATCGATCCGAACAAATCGGAAATTTAGGAGCTGTTATTTCAACTTAGATTCCTGTATATTATCATCTATAATTCCTAAAGTGAGAGTCTTATTATATCCTTAGATACAGGATAAATTATATAGTTACGTTACCTATAATTCGCTTGATACAGCGCTTATACTCTGAGCATAAATTTCACTATCTATCTTAGCAATTTTATGGTTTTTACGTAAAACCGACTTTTCATTTGAAAAAGTCGGTTACTTTTTTTATTTCCCTTGAAACGCCGGCTGTCTTTTCTCTAAAAATGCTTGAACACCCTCTTTATGATCTTCTGTGTTTCGCAGCTTCCATTGTGCTTGTTTCTCTGCTTCCAAGTAATATTTTAATTCTCTTTCCTGATTCTTGTGGTACATGATTTTAGTTTCCAGCATCGATACAAGCGGTGCCGTCAACAGCTTATTTGCTAATTTAACGGCCTGTGGGACCACCCGTTCCTCCGTAAGCTGATCAACTAACCCGATTTTCTTTGCCCTTACTGCATCGACTTGCTCTAGACTCCAAATAAATTGTTTCGCCTGGTGAGTTCCTAGCCGCTCCTTTAATAGAAAATGCCCGCCGCCATCCGGAGCAAGACCGATACTGATAAATAACATTCCTAGCTTTGCATTTTCCTGAGCAACAACATAATCAGCCGTTAAAGCATAACTTAATCCCAATCCTGCCACAGATCCATGGATAGCAGAAATAACGATTTTGGGCATCATATAAAGTTTGCATGTAATCGCCCCAATTAAGTCCATAATGTCAGCAAAAAAATCATAATCTGATAAATCGGACATTATCGAGATATCTCCACCAGCGCAAAAAGCATTCCCTTCTCCGGAAATAATAACAACTTGATCTTCATTTTTTTCTATTTTTTCAACCGTATCCAACAAGTCCTTTAGCATTTCTATATGAAGTGCATTATAACGTTCAGGTCGATTAAAATGAATATAAGAAATGCCATCCTTACGTTGATAAATTACAGTCTCTCCCATAGTTGCCCCCCTCATTTTGTATTTTCTTGAAAATAAAATTTACAGTTTTACAACAGTCACTATATATAATTAATTCGATATTCATCCATAATATCCTGCTAAAGAAGTGTTCAAAAAGTCCGTAGAAAATGGCGGGACACCTTTTACGTTAGAATGGATAAAGAGTAATTTTATGTACAACGTATAAGTAAAACTAGAAAGACGCCTCGCCTCCTTAGGGTTTATCGCTGGCTAAATTTTCGTTTTTTATGTTAACTGATGCTTCAAATTATAAGCCTTCGTCACCAAAACCATGCGCTTTCGAACTTCTCTCCCCTTTCACACACTATCATAAAACCATTTTGTTCATTTGAAGCAGATAACCGTCTTAATACATATGTGAAACTCTAAACGACGTGCTTAACGCAAAAGAAAAACTGCAGTTAATAATTTACTGCAGTTGAATGAAAGCTATTAATTAATTCTGAGCTCCATAAAGCTCTTCCAAAGGCTTCGTTATAATACGGCTTATATCATTAATAACCATGTTTAATCGTTGTTCTTCTTCCATTAATTTAGCAATTCCTTGGTGTTGTTGGACTAATTCAACGACTTTTTTAGCTCTTTCTACCTCTTCTTCTGTAATCTCCTGTCCTTGCATTTGCTTTTCTTGTAAGGACATTTGAGTGTCTCGGAAATTATCAAACATCTGTTTCGCAGATGGCTCATTCATTACTGCATCATATGCATTTTTTAGACTTTTAAATTCTTCGCTTTCACGAATCGCTTTTTCTAAATCGTACGCACTATCATAAATATTAGGCACAACATATCCTCCTTCAAATTCTGACTCTTATTTACTATAACAAACGAAATCTTTTGTGTATACCGTTTCCTCCCTTAAAAAAGCAACTGATATTTTATTTTTTAAACTGATTTTTACTGGTATAATAAAGAAAACTACTTCGTTAAAAAGGAGTTTCCACCATGATTAATCAGCTTAAAAAAATTTTCCCCTCACTCGTAGTCGGAACAACAGAAATGATCCAATCCTCTTCTTTTTGCTGGTATATAATGGATAACGGTGAAAAAATCGGTATTCAAAAAGATGAATTAACTTCTAAGGATAAGAAACTTTTACAAACATTTTTAACCCCATATAAAGTACAATTACCACTTCCTTCAGAACAAGAGAGAAATTGGCAGCGTATTATTAATCAAACAGCTACAAATATAGATATTATAACTAAAACACCTTATCGTTTTGTCTATTTTACGATGAATGATGAGCAAATTGAACCAACTGTGTTTAAAGAATCAATCCAAGCGATGTTCGATTACCCGATACCAATGTTGTGGGAAAATGAACGGGAAGGAATGATCATTGAGGAACAACCGACAATCGTTGAAGAAAGCTTACCCTACCATCAAATGATTGATGTAATCATGAGTGATTTATACGTAAATGTCCATTTTTTTGTTGGTCCTTACTTAAACAACTATTACGATGCAAAAGATCAATACAATCGTATACTCACATATGCTAAAATTGCTCTATCCTACTCGAATAAACCAGTAATTAATTACCAGGATGCAATGCCATTTGTATTATTGGAACAAACGGATAATTCATTTCGTCATCACTTGATTCAAGTTACCCTTCAAGAGTTCGCAACCAAACAGGACTTTTTAAAGACGATACATACATTTTTAACATGCAACTTAAATATATCGGAAACTGCAAAAAAATTATTTATGCATCGAAACAGTTTACAATACCGAATTGATAAATTTATTGAAAAGACTGGTATTGACATCCGACAATTTCATCAAGCTGTTACTGTTTATTTTGCCCTTTTAGCCAACATGCACAAAGAATAACGCATTCTTTGTGCATGTTGGCTGTTTCCAATTTGCTAAGCTTTTCTTATACTAAAAGTAATCAAAACGCTTACAAATTGGAGGGTTTACTAATGGCTGAATTACGTTTAGAACATATCCAGAAAGTATATGATAAAAAGAATATTGCTGTAGATGATTTTAATCTACATATTAAAGATAAGGAATTTATTGTTTTTGTTGGTCCATCAGGTTGTGGTAAATCGACTACTTTACGTATGATCGCTGGTTTAGAAGAAATTACAAGTGGGGAATTATATATTAATGACAAAAAAATGAATGATGTTGCACCTAAAGATCGTGATATTGCCATGGTATTCCAGAACTATGCACTATATCCACATATGAATGTTTACGATAATATGGCATTTGGTCTTAAATTACGTAAATTTAAAAAGGATGAAATCGATAAACGGGTTAAAAATGCTGCCAAGATATTAGGGTTAGAAGCTTATTTAGATCGTAAACCAAAAGCGCTTTCAGGTGGTCAGCGTCAACGTGTTGCTCTAGGTCGTGCCATCGTCCGAGATGCTAAAGTGTTCTTAATGGATGAACCGCTATCCAATTTAGATGCCAAGCTACGTGTTCAAATGCGAGCTGAAATTCAAAAGCTGCACCAACGCTTACAAACTACTACTATCTATGTAACCCATGACCAAACCGAAGCAATGACAATGGCAACCCGCCTTGTCGTTATGAAGGATGGCATTATCCAACAAATTGGTGCTCCAAAAGAGGTATATGATAATCCTGATAATGTTTTTGTCGGCGGATTTATCGGATCACCATCCATGAACTTCTTTACTGGTACATTAAAAGAAAATTATTTTGAGATAGGAAATGTGAAAATTGCTGTACCAGAAGGCAAATTAAAACCATTGCGTGAACAAGGATATATGAACAAACAAGTTATCTTGGGTATTCGCCCTGAGGATATTCATGATGAACCTGTATTTATCGAATCCACCCCAGATACAAAAATTTCAATTACGATTGATGTTGCAGATTTAATGGGCGCCGAAACATTTCTTTATGGAAAAATCGCAGAACAGGATTTCATCGCACGGATTGACTCACGTACGGATAGTAATGTCGGACAAACTATTGATTTAGCCTTTGATATGAACAAAGCTCACTTTTTTAATTACGAAACAGAGGTACGTATTCATTAACAAAGCAAAAAAATAACTACAAATATAAGGTAAAGAATAACCACACAATAAATGAAATCGAAAACGAACGACTTTCATATGTGGTAAATCTTCTTACAAAAGAAAAGTAATAGGGAAAAGCGCAGGTGACTGTGCTTTTCCCGTATATCCAACTTTATTAAGCTTTTGGTCCAAGCTGCTGTTGAGCAGTTTGTACAAGACGCTTTGTAATCTCTCCTCCTACAGATCCGTTTGCACGAGAAGTAGATTCTGGTCCTAAGTTAACGCCAAATTCTTGAGCAATTTCATACTTCATTTGGTCAAGTGCTTGTTGTACTCCAGGAACTAGTAATTGATTTGAGTTATTGTTTCTTGCCATCTTTATCACCTCCTGTGCTTATAGTTTGAGCAGATTTAGCAAACTTATAATGAATTTTCATTGGTAAATAATAGAGATGGAAGGATATTCAACCTTAATATACATATAAAACTTTACGCTGAAAATTAGCAGGAAAGCGATCTTTGCTTTCCGAGGAAGCTAAGGAGACCTGCGGAAAGCGAAATATGTTAACGTAGCGAGGATAGGAATTTTTTTACACTATAAGAAAGTATTTTTATGGTTTATCCCGCATGTAAGGTGCCGTAAGACTCCCACTTCAAAATCTTGGAGTTGATTCAAAAGGGTCTAAGTGGGAGAAGACGGCATCTAAATGCCCGATTCGTTCAACTAACATTCAGTAGGAGATGGAAGAAAACTCCTACTGAATGAAGTTTCACTTTATCGTATAAGAAAAACTATGACTTTCGCTAAAGACTTGGCGACAAGCCAAGTTTTTCTTAGTACATACAAACAAACCGAACAATTCATTGTTCGGTTTGTTTGTGCTATTAGTATTTGCTTTTGTCCCAGCCTCTTTGATAAATTTAATTATTTGGGATACGTCATTTCCTTAGGATTCACATATTTATCAAATTGTTCTTCAGTTAGTAAGTCCAATTTAACTGCCGTTTCTTTTAAGGTTGTGTTTTCTTCATATGCTGTTTTCGCTATTTTAGCTGCATTTTCATAACCAATATGAGGGTTCAGTGCTGTTACTAACATAAGAGAGTCTTTTAAATTCTTCTCAATTTGCTCGAGATTTGGTTCAATTCCTTGTGCACAGCGCTCATCAAACGAAACAATACTATCTGCAAGAAGATCACAAGACTGTAAAAAGTTATATGCAATAACCGGTTTAAACACGTTTAGTTCAAAATTACCTTGACTAGCTGCAAAGCCAATCGTTGCATCATTTCCCATTACTTGAGCAGCAACCATTGTTACCGCTTCGCTTTGCGTTGGGTTTACTTTTCCAGGCATAATGGAACTTCCAGGTTCATTTGCTGGGATTGTTATCTCCCCAATACCACAACGAGGACCGCTTGCAAGCCAACGTACATCATTGGCAATTTTCATTATATCTGCTGCCAACGCTTTCAATGCCCCATGAGCATAAACAGATTCATCATGACTAGTTAATGCGTGGAATTTATTTGGTGCTGAAATGAATTCTTTATCTGTAGCTTGTCGTATCTTCGCACAAACTTTCTCAGCAAATTCAGGATGCGCATTTAAGCCTGTTCCAACGGCTGTTCCGCCAATAGCTAGTTCTTTTAAGTATTGGACACTTTGTTCAATCATGGATTCTGACTTTTCCAACATGCGATGCCAACCGCTTATCTCTTGGCCGAGCGTTAATGGAGTCGCATCTTGCAAATGGGTACGACCGATTTTTACAATATCATTAAATTTATCCATTTTAGCTTTTAATGTAGCTTTTAACGTGCTTACAGATGGTAAAACTTTATCTTCTAATTTTAGTACAAAGGCAATATGCATTGCAGTAGGATACGTATCATTTGAACTTTGTGATTTATTAACATCATCATTAGGGTGTAGAATTAAATCACTGCCTTGTTGCTTTAACCAGTTATTCCCAACATGTGCAATAACTTCATTAATATTCATATTCGATTGCGTGCCACTTCCAGTTTGCCAAACAACTAAAGGAAAATGCTCTGTTAGATCGCCGTTTACAATCTGATCCGCAGCAACTCCGATAGCCGCCGCTTTCTTTTCTTCCAACAGTCCAAGCTCCTTATTAGCAAGAGCAGCACTTTTTTTCAATATCGCAAACGCTTTAATTATTTCCAAAGGCATTTTTTCATTACCTATAGGAAAATTTTGTTTACTTCTCTGTGTTTGCGCCCCCCAATACTTATCCGTTGGTACATGAATTTCTCCTATCGTATCTTTTTCTACACGATAATCCATTATACTTTCCTCCCTATGTCGATTACTCGCTATCTATTGTACCAGAAATTCCTTATTAGAAAAACTTTGCTTGTCGCGAAGTCTTTAGCGAAAGTTTGTAGTTTTTCTTATACGATAAAGTGAAACTTCATTCAGTAGGAGTTTTCTTCCATTTCCTACTGAATGTTAGTACCGCAAGGGCATGACCTAAAGACCTCTGAACGAATCGGGCATTTAGGTGCCGTTTTTTTATATTTAACTTCTTTAAATATCTAAGGCATGAATTAACTTTTAAAATTTGATACATTCTAGTCTATGACAAAATTCAAAGTAATATATTTTAAAGCTTTTTCAAACATCTTCCATTAATGACACAAAATTGTACGGGATTTTTTAACACTTTTATGCCTATCTTCTTTTATAATATGAACAGGATGACTTTCCCCATAAAAAATACAACACCATTTTTAAGCAGTTCATCTTCTTTGTTGATAATTATGTTGACTGAGACTAGAAAAGAAGGAGGTTTCTGCTCTTTTTTATTGAAAACTAATTGTATTCAAGTTAATTTATTATTACAATGCTTTTTAATTATGTAAGATAGGCTTTATCCACATGTGGGGGCAATGTACGGGTTTGGTACAATAATGGATTAAAAACATGGAAAAAGTTTATCATTCACGGTAAGCGCTTATTTCTCGGGAGGGAGGATTTCGCCATGCCCAATATATGGACACATATCTTATTTTGTGAAGAAATAGCTGATGCAGTAACTCAGACTCATTTATTCTCCAGTCATGAATCTTTAATGAAATTGGGTGCCCAAGGACCGGACCCTTTCTTTTATTATAATTTTTGGCCATGGAAAAAAAATGATACAGTTGAGGAAATCGGCTTAGCGTTACATGAAAAACACTGCGGTGTATTTTTATTAGATTTGATCAAAGCTGCAAAAACAATGGATGACCAAGTAAGAGCATTTATATTTGGCTTCGTTACTCATCATATATTGGATCGAAATACTCATCCTTATATTAATTATCGAGCAGGGTACGAAGGAAATAAACATCAGCAGTTAGAAATAATTATCGATACATTAATCATGGAAAAATTTAATAACCTAAAAACCTGGAAAACCCCTGTTTACAAAGAAATCGATGTTGGAAGATTATTAAATAGCCAAGTTATCCACTTATTGCACAAGATGATTAACAAGCACTTTCCTGAATTAAACATAAAGAAGTCAGGATATATTCAAAAGTCATACCGTGATATGAAATTAGCTTTAAAAATACTCTATGATCCATATGGGTGGAAAAATGCACTTCTTGGCTCACTCGTTTCGTCTTATTCTCATCGACCAGTTCGAGCAAATATTGATTATTTGAATGAAAACCGTATTACATGGTATCATCCTGCAACAAATGAGCCGAGCAAAAAAAGTTTTATTGATCTTTACTTGCAAGCTAAAACAGAGGGAATAAGTATTTTAACTACAGTAAAAGACTACTGGCAACAACAGGATGAAATATTGTTCAATAAGCTAAAAGAACAACTGGGGGATATTTCCTATGATACAGGAAAACCGCTGGAATTGAATATGAAAAATATATATAGTAATCCAATCGTTTAGCCATGGACAGAGGGACTTCCCTCCTTCCGCGGTTATTTATTTTAATGAAACACCAACTTCCGATTGGATCGTTTGTTTTTTAGCCTCCTTCATGCCTTTTTCAACATTAACAAATTTTAATAAAATAATACCTCCAATAAAGAATATCAATAAAGAAACAATACCATTGCGGCTGGAGCCAGTGAGCTGACCAACAACGGCAAATAGAAATGGACCAAAAATCGCTGCAAACTTTGAAGAAATACCATAGAATCCAAAAAACTCAGCATGCTTGTTTTCCGGAACCATACGACCGTAAATGGAACGGCTTAAAGACTGAGCACCACCTTGAACAATTCCAACACAGATTGCTAATAAGTAAAAATGTATAGCTGAAGTCATGAAATAACCTAATAGCACAATTCCTGTATAAACATATAATGACAACGTTAGAGCCTTCTTTGCACTAATTTTGTTTGCCAACCAGCCAAAGAAAAAAGTACAAGGTATTCCAACAAATTGTGTAATTAACAAAGCTACAATTAAACTATTCCCACCAATGCCAATGTCACGTCCATAAATAGTGGCCATTTTTATAATCGTGGAAACCCCATCATTATATAACCAAAAAGCTAATAAAAAAATTAATAATTGCTTATACTGCTTTAAATCTCTAAAGGTTGAGACAACCCTTGAAAAACCGATTGAAATATAGGTTCTATCTCTTTTGATAGCCTGTTTTTTGTCCTCCTGAATATTGCGAAAAAGCGGAATTGAAAATACGAACCACCAAATTCCAACGCTAACAAAGGAAACTTGACTCGCTATAGTTGCATTCGGTATACCAAACCAATCGTACTTTAAAATCATCAAGATATTAATAGCAAGCAATATACCTCCGCCAATATATCCCCAAGCAAAACCCGCAGAGGAGACTTTATCTATATCCTGTTCATTGGCAATTTCCGGTAAAAACGCATCATAAAAAATATTCCCCCCGGAAAATCCCACTGTACCGATAATTAATAATAAAGAAGCAAATATGTAATCTCCTTCTCCGACGAACCCAAGCAAAACACTAGCAATCATACCCATATAAGCAAAAAAACGCAGAAACTTCTTTTTAGCCGCTGTATAATCACTAATCGCTCCTAATATCGGTGCAAGAACTGCTACAATGAGCACGGCGATTGATTGAGAATACCCCCAGTAACTTGCTGCAAGATTTTCTTTAACACTAACGGCAGCAACATCATAGTAAAAAACAGGCAAGACAGCGGCCATAACCGTGGTAGCAAAAGTAGAATTCCCAAAATCATAAAGCACCCAGCTAAGTGTCACTTTCTTTTTCATTGTCCTCCATCCTCCTTTTAATTAGAATAACAAACCCTTCCTCCCTTCGTACGTTTTTTACAGAAATTTAATATACATATATTTTTAGAATAACAAAGAATATAAGTGAAAGACTATGAAGTAGTGTTTTTAAAGCACATGTTTAAAACGAGGAGAAATAAACTAGATGAGGAAAGATCAATAACGTCCTTGAAAAATCGCAATGTATCGTTGTTGAACAAACTAATTTAGCATTTAAATGCGATTTAAGAGCCGCTAACGTGATATTACAGTACTTTATACGATTTAAAATTCTACTGGACCTTCTTAGCTTTAGTGCTAAATTTTATTCATGTTAACGTATGTAGAAATCAGAAGTGTTAGCTTTCTAGCCCGAACCTCCTCTTAAAACCAAAAAAGCGCCTTACCGAACTGGCAAGGCAGCTGTGCTTCATGTATTATTCCCAAATAAATTGCCTATAAGCGTTACTCCACTTTAAAAATTTATCTCTATCTCCTGTATCAATAGCTTTGTTAATACGATCTTGTATAAACGCTTTATTATAATTAAAGCAAACTTCATCTAAAAGCAGACGGCTATAAAACCTTAACTCAAATGCTATTTCCCGTTTTGCATTTATCTTTTTTCCATTATACCGGTAATAACGATAAATAATTTTCTGCTTTTTCATGGAACATCCTCCTTGTTCCTTTTTATTATTATCCTAAATTTTTAGAAATATTTCAATAGGTAAACGCGAAAATTTTTCTTTTTCCTATTTTTCCCTTAAGAAACTTACTTCAAATAGGTCAATACATATTACTTCATGCTTTTATGTTGCTCTAGACTCACCACATAATGCTTTGGTAGACTTTTATAGTATAGCAATATTACTGAACGTTCTAAATGGAGGTCCGTACATATGAATTATTCGGATAACTTAAAAAAGGGAGAGAAAGGCGCTTGGATTAGTATCCTTGCCTATATTTTCCTAGCAATTAGTAAATTAATTGTAGCTGCTATCGGGAATTCAGATGCTTTACGAGCAGATGGACTCAATAATACTACCGATGTTATTGCATCCATTGCGGTATTAGTAGGATTAAAAATCTCTCGCAAGCCACCTGATGAGGACCACCATTATGGACATTTCCGCGCAGAAACCATTGCTTCACTCTTTGCCGCATTTGTAATGATGTTGGTTGGTATCCAGGTTATTACAGATACGGTTAAAACGGTGGTTGAAAAAAATTATACGCAGCCTAGTATGATAACGGCTTGGACTTCTTTAGCAGCAGCAGCAATCATGTTTTTCATTTATTTATATAACTTGCAACTATCGCGGAAAATTTCCAGTTCTTCTTTATATGCTGCTGCGCAAGATAATCGGTCTGATGCGCTGGTAAGTATTGGAGCTTTTATCGGCATTACTGGAGCACAATTCGGTTTGTTTTGGTTAGATCCTGTAGCTGGATTAGTTGTCGGTCTTATTATTTGTAAAACTGCTTGGGATATATTTAGCGACGCTTCCCATACATTAACAGATGGCTTCGATGAAAAACAAATTAAAAAAATTCGTGCAAGTGTAGAAAATGATCCAGATGTAAAGGAAGTACACGATATAAAAGGCCGTATTCACGGAAACCAGGCATTTATAGATATTACCATTCTGGTTGACCCCATTTTAAATGTAGAAGAAAGCCATGCTATTACGGAGCGAATTGAACGCTATTTATACAAAAAACATAATATTTCACATGTTCATATTCATATTGAGCCATACCAATCATAAAGCTTACGATGGTAACAGGAATATGCCAGATGACTGATATGAAAAATTACGAAGAAAATTCTTTTGGATAAGACTTTTTTGCAACGTAAACGTTTAGTTTCTCTTACTAAAAACAAAACACTGTTTCTCTATTGAAGTGAATATTAATTTTTACATGCACGTTATTAAATGAGACTGGGACATAACGAAAACAGCTGATTAAAAAACAAACCATAAATCGTTCTTATACTATAGGAAAGTATAAAATTTTAGGGTTTATCCCGCATGTAAGGTGCCCGATTCGTTTAAGGGCCTTTAGGTCATACCCCCTGAGGTACTAACATTCAGTAGGAGATGGAAGAAAACTCCTACTGAATGAAGTTTCACTTTATCGTATAAGAAAAACGACGGCTTTCGCTAAGGACTTGGCGATAAGCCAAGCTTTTCTAAACACAAACAAACCAAACAATTATAAATGAATTGTTCGGTTTGTGCTATTTCGTATTTGCTTATGTCCCAGCACCTTTATGCTAAGTTAAAATATATACAGTAGCAATTGCAGCAATTACAACAAGAATAACATTTATTCCCAGATAAGCTAACACGATGGCTACAATTCCACCAAGTAAACCTATATGAGGTTCATCAGACTTAACAGTTAAAATGCCTGGAAAAATTAACGCACCTAATGCTGCATAAGGTATTGCATTTAGCCAGTTATTTACCCAATCACGAAATTGTAATTTATCAACGATAAAAGCAGGAATCATTCTCGGGAGCATTGTAACAATGGCCATACCAACAATAATAAATAGAATCATGTTCTACTCCTCCTTTAAAAGAAATATTCCACTCATTCCTCCAATAATTGTCCCAAGCACAATTGCCCAGCCAGTACTCATACCAAGCTGAACACATATCGTATTAATGAGCATAGCTAAGATTGCGATAAGCGCTATTTTCTTATTTTGCTTGACAGTTGGTAGCAGCAATCCAATAAACATAGCATATAATGCAATTCCCATACTTTGACTTAATCTTTCGGGAATAACCTCACCAACAACCCCGCCAATAAACGAACCAAAGATCCATGATAAATAAGCGGTAATAATAATAGTTGCGTAAAACCATGTTCCTTTATCTAACTTTGCTTCTTTTGGATTCAAAGCGGTGACAGCAAAGGTTTCATCCGTTAACCCCATAGACAACGGTAGTCTCCATTTCAAAGATACGCCCCGTAACCGATTCATAAAGGAGAGACTCATAACAAAATGTCGAAAATTTAAGACAAATGTAGCAATGATAATTTCAGCAGCTCCTGCATTTACTGCTATCATATTAGCACCCATAAACTGACTTGCACCTGCAAACACGAACATACTCATTAACGTTAGCTCTGTTATTGACATTCCTGCTTGCCTGGCTAATACACCGTAAGCTATAGCGATAGGAAGATAGCCAACCATAATTGGCAATCCTTTAGAAATTCCTTTTTGTATCATTGCCAATGGGGTAGAAGCATTCTCAGCTTTATTTTGAACTGCTCTTATATTCAACTATTCTCCTCCTCCATTGTCATAATTCCTGTTATTATAACGTATATTTACAAAATTAAAAAGATTTATGTGCAAGAAATTTTATATTGACAAAATGAAAATTGCCCGTTATATTCAATATTAATCAAAAAAATATGGCTGACCTTGAATGCATAGTAAACATTTCTCCAAGCAGCAAAAAGAGACAGAGTGAGCGCTGAAAACTCTGGCAGGAAAATGTTGAAATACACATTCATGAATAAAGGTTGTACACAAATGAGCGGTTGGTTATTTCCAGCAAGCAGGGTGGTAACGCGGAGTAAAGCTTCGTCCCTTCATCGGGATGAAGCTTTTTTATTGTCTAGAAACAATATCCGTTTTTGCATGGATATCTTTTTTGAAGGTAGCTTCGTCAGTTTACGCACTAGAAAGACTAGTAAACTTCGCTCTTCCTTCTATGATAAGTTCACTGAGTCGAAGAAAAGAAACATTTCGACAGCTACACATCGCGGTTTTTCAAGGACGCACAAGTTTTAGCTTTTGTTCCACTTTAAGGAGAAAAGCACTCCTTGAATGTATCCCGAATGTAAGGCGTAGGTCTCCTCCTTTCAAGATGGTAGAGAATAGGGAGAAGTCAAAGCATGAGAAAACGGCACCTAAATACCCGATTCGTTTATCTAACATTTCTTGGGAAAAGCATTCCAAGAAATGAAGTTTCACTTATCTTGTCAGAGGTTCTTATTTGTCCGTTGCTAATCAAGCGCTTCTAGCTTTTGTTCTTCATTTTAGAAAGGAATATTTTTACGTAGAAATGCATCAGCAGGAGTAAATTACACCTAAAAGGTCGTAGCACGTAGCTAAGATTTTCTTAGCGTATTTTTAGACAAATCCATGGCATCGAAAATTTTAAATCACTAAAAATAAATCTGGCAGCCTTTCTTTACTTGCCATGATACAAAAACAAATAACATCTCTTGTTAGACTTTTCAAAGGAGGAATAATTATGTTTCCAATTCAGCCAAAACATCATCCATCTTTACTTGGAGCGATTAGCTTTTTTATTGTAATCATTAGTCTAATCAGTTTTTTTATTATTAAAGTAGGAACCACCCCGCATATTCCGATTATCCTTGGCATTTTTTTATTAATCGGTTATGGACTGTTCAAAAATATTTCTTTTTATGATTTGCAGAATGGTTTAGTTGAAGGCGCAAGAACAGGAATGGGGGCAGTGTTTTTATTCTTTTTAATTGGTATTCTTATTAGCAGCTGGATGATGAGCGGAACAATTCCTGCACTTATTAACCTTGGATTTACATTTATTGGAGCTAATTGGTTTTATGCAGTTGTCTTTTCAATTACCGCAATTATTGGTGTTTCTATGGGAAGTTCATTAACAACGACGGCTACGATTGGGGTTGCATTTATCGGCATGAGTGATGCACTTGATGCTTCTTTGGCGATCACAGCTGGTGCCATTGTCTCTGGCGCTTTCTTTGGAGATAAAATGTCGCCTCTTTCTGATACAACAAATCTTGCTTCTACTGTTGTAGGCGTTGATTTATTTGATCATATTAAACATATTAGTTTTACTACTATACCAGCCTTTATTATTTCATTTATTCTGTTTGCAGTATTATCACCAAGTACATCCTCGACCATTGGAAGTGGAGATGCATATCAAGAAGCGCTAGCGGCAACTAATTTAATCAGTTGGACATCATGGATACCGCTTTTATTATTAATAATTTGTACTTTTTTCCGTGTTCCAGCATTTATCTCTATTTCCATCAGCAGCTTAGCTGCAACGATTATGGCTGTTTTTACGAGTGGATTACCTTGGAATGATATTTGGGAAATTTGGTTTAATGGCTATACAGCATCTACTAATTTTGAACCGGTTAATGAATTGCTTACTAAAGGCGGTATTAATAGCATGTTATTTACAATTTCGCTAGTTATATTGGCTCTAGGTTTTGGTGGATTATTGTTTGTAACGGGAATTATTCCAACCATTCTTACCGCATTACAAAAACGGTTAAAAAGAATTCGCTCTATTGTTATCTCAACAGCTGCAACAGCTATTGGTGTCAATATTTTAATTGGAGAACAGTATCTTTCCATCATGCTAACAGGTGAAACATTTAAGGGAATTTATACAAATGTGAAGTTGCCAAAAAAAGTTCTAGCACGCACTTTAGAAGATGCAGGGACAGTGATCAACCCTCTCGTACCATGGAGTGTTTGTGGTGTATTTATCGCTGATGTGCTTGGCGTACCTGTGCTGACTTATTTGCCATTTGCTTTTTTCTGTTTGCTTAGTCCAATAATTACAATGATTTTCAGTGGAAAAACTTTTGAAACTAAGCTGAAAAAAACTAAATAAATTTCTTCAACAAAAAGCCAAAGGGTTCGATTAACGACGTATAAACGGCAGAGCTTCTGATGGCTAAAGTGAAACTTATTTCTTGGAATGCTTTTCCCAAGAAATGTTAGATAAACGAATCGGGATTTAGGACCCGTTTTTCTCATCATGTTCGCAACATCATTAGCACATTATTGGAATGAGAAAAATACGGATCCTTATATCCGGGATAAAGTGAAACTTCATTCCGTAAAACGCTTTTTACACGGAATATTAGTTGAACCAATCGGGCATTTAGGTGCCGTTTCCCTTACTTCTACTTCTCCTGTATTCACTTCCATCTTGAAAGGAGAGACTTACGTATCATTTTCTAGATAGGAAAAAAAGCTATAGATTAGCTGGAACTCCGACGAGAAGGCTGTTGCTACCACGAGAAATGTGAAGTGACTCAAAAGGTTAGCCGCTGAAGTGGATCTAGTGGATAAATTTAATACAAAAATTATCCGTGATGCTAACTTCACGGATAATTTTCGCTTATAAACTATTCATTTATCTATCTTGATCTGTGAGTATTAGCGGTTCATCTTTCGTAATAACAATTGTATGTTCATATTGAGCAGAACGACCTTGATCAATTGTTCTCGCTGTCCAATTATTGCTATCCATTTGACTATGCCAGCTACCTTCATTAATCATTGGCTCAATCGTAATAACCATTCCTTCTTTTAACCGCAATCCCTTATTTGGCAAGCCAAAATGCGGAATATGTGGATCTTCATGTATCGTTGGGCCAATTCCATGTCCAGTAAAATCCCGCACGACAGAAAATCCTTCACCTTCTGCATATTTCTGAATAGCATGACCAATGTCACCAATTCGATTTCCTGCTCGTGCTTGTTCTACTCCTTTATCTAATGCTGTTTTCGTAACTTCCATTAATTTACGACCCTTTTCATCCACATTACCAACGCCATATGTCCAAGCCGAGTCTGCAAGACCGCCATCTAAATTAACCACCATATCAATCGTTACAATATCACCATCTTTTAACTTTTCATGACGTGGAAAACCGTGACAAATTTCATCGTTTATCGAGGCACAGATTGCATAAGGATACCCATTATATCCTTTTTGTTCTGGAGTAGCACCATGTTTTTTTAGAAAGTCTTCAGTGAATTCGTCAATTTCCATCGTCGTAATTCCCGGTTTTATTATTTTAGCGATTTCTTTATGACAGCTAACCAAAATATCAGCTGCTGCCTGCATTTTAGCGATTTCTCGTTTACTTTTTCTTGTTATCATTCAAATCTTCCTCTCTTTCTGTTTCCTTCTTCACATTAATATGTTTCTTGAAGATCAGCTAACAAAATCTTATTAATTAGCCGTAGCAAAAAATCAAGCAGCATTTATATATATTTTAAGAACCACTAAACCTGTATCCAATCATCCAAAATAAAGTGTACCATAGTTTTCATTAAATCCAAAAACAATTAGATAAAGCGGTTAAGTACTCCATCTGTTGTCCCAAACGAATTATGCATCTAGTTGCTGTTATTCTCCATTTAAACTTCTTCTTATTCTCTGTAATTCATGAAGAAAAGTCTTACGGTACCTTAGATACAAGATAAAGGAAACATGCCCAGGACAGAGGGATGCCGAGTGGGAACCCGCTTTTAGTCGGTCTTCTATAGAATAGAGCCGATGTTGACTTATCCTAGGAAGAAGATCGAAGGTTACTACTCGCTCTACGAAAAAGCTAGTTGAAGCTACTTTCAAAAATTCACCATGAAAAAACGGATATTATTTCCTAGACCAGCTGCCATTACTATTAGTTTCAACTTAAGTTTGAAAACGTCGTAACAATCTTCCACTAAAACTTCATTTCTATTCAATTGAAAATGCAGAGGAGATCCTCTGCATCACATTTAATAGCAACATCTATGGCCGTCAGTATAAGCAGTACCAATAATAATTAACAAAATAAACAATACTACCAATAGCGCAAATCCGCCGCCATAGGAATAGCCGCCTCCGCCTCCGCTCATTCTTGTTCCCCCCTCTTTCTCTGACTAATTTATTCTATGCCAAACATCTAATAATGGGAGGGTTAACTAGTAATATGGGCAGCATTTTTTTTCATCTATTTTTCAATGACTATTTATTCAACTTTCCTGCGGTAATAAATAATCTTTTGCTTCGTATATTTTTCCGTTTACAATGTTTTTAGAAAGCAAAATCTGTACTACTAATTTCCCAATTTTTTCTGTATCTCGCAGCTGATTATTTTCCTTATAAGCCCTGAATTTGCCAACCGAAGTAAAAGAAGTCTTGGAGCTAGAGCGAATTTCCTCTTGCATCGCTGTATCCATCACACCAGGGCTAAAAGCGATAACTTTATGATTTGTTCCTAAATGTTCCTGTTCAAGTGCAATTGTTTTCGTATACATATTAATACTCGCTTTTGAGCTACAATATGCACTCCATCCATAAGTTGGCTTTTCTGCAGCACCTGAGGTAACCGTCAGGCTGACTACAGGAATGTCTATATTATTTGCTTGTTTCAAGAATAAATTTGTTAAAACCATTGGTGCTACTGCATTTACTTGGAAGTGATAAGCTAAAGCCTGAGGTGAAATATTCATTCCTTGTTCTATCGGCTCAATTACTGCAGCATTATTAATTAGATATAATTCACTAGCTTCTTTCCTTATTATTTGCTTAAAAGCTAATTGTACAAGTGTCTCCAGTTCTTCTATTTTGCCTAAATCACAGTTTATTTCTTGAAAAGTTACATTGTTCTCACTGGCGATCTGTTTTAATATCGGTGACTGTTTTCGGGAAATACCAACTACATGCACATGATTAGTCATCAAAAGTTTCGCTACAGCTTCACCAAGACCTCTTGATGTGCCGGTAATAATTGCGTATTTCATAACTAACACCTCATTTAATTCTCATTATTTTATATCGTTACTTCGCATTGCACCAAAGAAATATGAAGCATCTGTTAGCTCATTATTCAATCGAAAACTCTGTTATTTATTCCATCTCTTTCCAATAATATACTAACGTCTCCATTCCTTTATCAAAGCTGTCCAGCGGAAAGCTTTCGTTTGGAGAATGTAAGCGATCTTCTGGTGTACCAAATCCTAATAACACAATGGGGATATGATAAATAGACTGAATCCACTCCACTACCGGAATAGACCCACCCATCCGTACATAAACTGTTTCCTTGCCAAATGCTTTTGTATAAGCTTTCGCTGCTTTTTTAATCAATGGATGATCGGGTTCTACTTTATATGCTTTAGCAGATAATTTTTCCATTTTTACAGTTACCGTAACTCCTGATGGCGTCACCTTGTTAATGTGATTTTCTATTAATTGTTGAATTTTTTCAGGGTCTTGGCCGGGAACTAACCGACAAGTAATTTTAGCTGTAGCAGTAGAAGGGATAATGGTTTTCGTACCTTCCCCTTGATATCCGCCATAAATACCATTTATTTCAAAAGTCGGGCGACCCATTGTATGCTCTACAGCAGTATAACCTTTTTCTGAAGCTGTTGTTTTCACCCCACATACCTTAGCAAAATCCTCGCTTGGCACTTTTGCCATCATCTTTCGTTCCTCTTCAGTTAGTGGCTCGACATCATCATAAAACCCTTCAACAGTAACCACCTCATCATCATTTTTCATGGAAGCTAAAATATGGGTTAATGCCATGATCGGGTTACGAATTGCGCCACCATACATTCCAGAATGCAAATCGTGATCCGGACCAGTTACTGTGATCTCTAAACCGGTAAAACCTTTTAGGCCATATAAAATGGTTGGCTGATTTTTTGCTACCATTCCTGAATCTGAAATCACACAAAAGTCAGCAGAAAATTGTTCTTTCTTTGCATGAAGTATTTCATACAAATTCTCACTGCCAATTTCCTCTTCTCCTTCAATACAAACCTTCACATTTAGAGGTAATTTACCTTCTGTTCTCATAAATGCTTCAAATACAGCAAGATGCATAAATACTTGACCTTTATCATCACTCGCACCTCGAGCATATATTCTCCCTTCCCTAATTTCCGGCTTAAAAGGATCACTTTTCCATTGTTCAATCGGATCTGTCGGCTGAACATCATAATGCCCATAGAACAGTACTGTTGGAGCTTCCGGACCCGCCCCATTATATTCTGCATAAACGAGAGAATGATTATTTGTTGCTTGTTTTTCAGCTAAATCAAAACCAATCTCGTTTAAATATGTAACAATAAAATCTGCTGCCCGCTCCATATCTTTTTTATAGTCACTATCTGTACTTACGCTAGGAATAGCTAAAAAGCTTGAAAGTCTATCCAGCAAGTCATCTCGATTTGCTTGTAAATAATCCAATACACGGTCACTCATCACTTAACCTCCTTGATTCTTTGTATATTTATTTTAGCATATAAAGTGAAACTTCCATAAGTGGGGAGTTCTTTCATCCTCCACCCACGGTTAATTGACCAATCGGACATTTGACTTGCAGTTATCCCCCACCTAGACTTCTTCGATCCCTCTTACTCCCGGTGAGGGCTTACTGCCAGTTAGATGTGGGATAAAAATAGGTTACCTAAAGCTTCCTACATTATACGTTGGATGTGTGCATAAGACGAAACTTCCATGTTATTGTTTACCACGCAGATTTTACCGCTGCTTATGAAATAAACCTTTGACGAAGCCAAGAAAGTACGAAAATGAGTTAGGAGTATTAAAAATGAATCAAACCAGAACAAAAGCTACTATCTGGAGAACTTCTGACGGGATAAAGTAAACCTTCATTTCGTGGAACCCAAGGAATATTAGTACCACAATGGTGTCCTAAAGGCCTTTAAACCAATCAGAAATTTAGGGGCCGTTTTTTTCACTATGTTTGTTTGCAAAACATAAGCTTTTAGAATTGAGAAAAGTACGTCTCCTTACATGCAGGATAAAGAAAACATGCCTCTAAAACAGGGGATACCGACGCCTTAGTGGCAAGCCCGCTGTTTTAGAGGCCTTCCTTTAGATTCGAACTGATGTTGACTTACCGTTGGAAAAAGCGAATTTTGCTAAGACCGAGTACTTAAGCGAGACGACAATACATTTAAAAAAGATTGAAACGTTTGCAGCTCCTAAAACCCAAAAAACAGGTGGAAAAAGTACCCATTCTCCACCTGTATATGGTCTTTCTTTAATTGTTATTAATTACTGCAACCCATTTGCTAAATCCTCTAGCAAATCCTCTTTATCTTCAATTCCAACTGAAATACGAACTAACCCATCAGTAATACCTAGTTCCTGGCGTCGTACTCGTGGAATGGAGGCATGAGTCATTTTTGCAGGGACGGAGATTAAACTTTCCACTGCTCCTAAGCTTTCTGCAAGCGTAAAATATTTTACCCGTTCTAGTAAAGAAGCAGCAGCCGAAGCAGTTCCTAAATCAAACGATATCATTCCGCCAAAGCCTGCTGTTTGCTGTTTAGCAATTTCATAACCAGGATGTGTAGGTAAACCAGGATAGAACACCTTTTTTACGTGAGGATGGTCTTTTAAAAATGAAACGAGATAGGCTGCATTCATTTCAATTGCTTCCATGCGCAAAGCCAATGTCTTTATCCCACGAAGTAATAACCAAGAATCCTGAGGTCCTAATATGGCTCCAACCGAATTTTGAATAAAATGGAGCCGTTCAGCGAGTTCATTCGAATTTACCACAACTAAACCAGCCACTACATCACTATGTCCGCCGAGATATTTAGTAGCGCTATGAACAACGATATCTGCTCCAAGAGCTAACGGCAATTGATAGTATGGGGTAGCAAACGTATTATCCACAATGAACAATATATGATGCTGTTCGGCTATTTCCTTCATTTTTGCTATATCCGTAATCTTTAATAAAGGGTTTGTTGGAGTTTCAATAAAAAGTGCCTTCGTATTTTCCTTAATAGCACCTTCCACCAACTCAGGATCACTCGTATCAACAAAGGAATACGCTAGACCAAATTGCTTTAATACCTTTGTCATTAACCGATAGGACCCTCCGTATACGTCATCAGTAAATACTACATGATCTCCTGCCTTTAACAGCATCATAACGGAAGAAATAGCTGCCATTCCTGAACCAAATGCAAATCCTGCAATGCCTTCTTCTAACTCCGCTATTACTTTTTCTAATGCATTACGGGTCGGGTTTCCTGTTCGAGAATACTCAAAGCCGCTATGTTTTCCTGCCTCTGCTTGCTCATACGTACTCACTTGATAAATCGGTACAGAAACCGCTCCAGTCTCTTTATCACCTGTAATTCCCCCATGAATCATTTTGGTTTTTCTTCGCATCACTGTTCTCCCTTTCTGAGCTAAGATATGCCTTCTCAGCATCTACTTGTTGAATAAATCCCCTTACTTAAATAGCGATCACTGCCATCAGGAAAAATAGTAACAATATTTGTACCTGAAGTTGCTTTCTGTGCTACTTCTAAAGCCGCGTACATTGCTGCACCTGATGAGCTGCCTACGAGAAGTCCTTCTTTTTCTGCCAATGCCTTCACCATTTCAAATGCATTATCGTCGGGTACTGTAAATACTTGGTCAATCAGTGATCGATCCATAAACGGTGGAAAAAACTCCATTCCTATTCCTTCTGTTCGATGCGCTCCCGGGTCTCCTCCACCAATAATTGATCCTGCTGGTTCAACAATAACCCCATATACATGAGGATTCTTTTCTTTAAAATAATTCATAACCCCCATATACGTTCCTGCTGAACCTGCCCCAGCTACGAATACATCTACCTTTCCATCCAAATCTGTCCAGATTTCAGGAGCTAATGTATCGTAGTAAGTTGTTGGGTTAGCTCGATTATTAAACTGTTGTGGAGAAAAACTATTTGGTATTTCTTGCAATAATTGTTCTGTTCTACGTACTGCACCTTGTATTCCTTCTTCTTTAGGAGTAGAGACAATCGTTGCACCTAACGCTTTCATAAGAAATTGTTTTTCCTCACTAAAATGCTCCGGTACACATAACACAAGTGTTATATCATTATTTAATGCAGCAAGGGCCAATCCAATTCCTGTATTTCCCGCTGTTGGTTCAATGATAGTTGCTCCAGGTTGTAATTTTCCTTTTTTTATTGCATCCTCTATCAAACTTATACCTAACCTATCTTTCACACTTCCACCAGGGTTTAAAAATTCTAACTTTGCGTATAGACGAACATCTTTGGGCAAGGAGAATTGTGTTATTTGCAGAAGCGGCGTATTACCAATTATCTCTTTAATTGATGTGTAGACGGTCATCAATCTATCCTGCCTTTAAAAAACATGCTGCCACTCATTTCTATATTTTAACATTTCATGAGCAATTTTTTTTGCACCTTCTAGACTGTGATTAGCAGCCCAACCGCATTGAACTTCATTACACGCCGGTACTTCATCAGCAGCAATAACATCATTCAACGTTTTCTCAAGGGCATGCAGTACTTCTTCATAATTGTCGTGATTGATAATAGATAGATAAAAACCGGTTTGGCATCCCATCGGACTAATATCGAGTACATTATCCAAGTGATTACGAATATTCTCTGCCATTAAGTGTTCAATGGAATGAAGTGCATCCATTGGCATATGGTCTTGATTCGGCTGTTTAAAACGAATATCATATTTATAAACTTTATCACCGTTTTCCCCTTCACTAACACCTGTTAAACGAACATATGGTGCTTTTACTTTTGTATGATCAAGATTAAAGCTTTCTACATTCATCTTCTTCTCCATCAGAATCGCTCCTTTTGCTTGATAATCGATAAGAATGAATGATACATCTTTGTAACAAAAAAATTATTCTGATTTTTTTTCAGCTACAAGTAACCAGACAAAATCATTCATTTGATGCATCTCTATTGTAAAATTATTCCTTTTAAACAGCTGTTTTAAAAATGTTATTGTTGGATAATATTCTCGTTCCAAATCTTCTGCCAGTGTTGTATACCCTTGCTTTTTTGCCCTTGCTACTTCATTTAACCTCTCCTTTTCTGAACGAAACATCGTATCTGCAAAAACAATTGTGCCATTGTCCGATAATGTCTTTGAAAATTTCTTCACAGCTGTTTCTTTCTCCTCGTTTGTTAGATGGTGAAATGCATAGGTGCTAACTATTGTTTGAATAGGTATGGAAAATACTGGATACCTTAAAAAATCCCCATCATAAAGCGATACCTTTGGCAACTTTTTTCTAAATTTTTCCCTCATCGCTTTTGAAGGTTCAATTCCAATATATTCATAACCTGCTGCAATTATTTTTTTTGCTAAATTACCTGTACCAGGACCAAATTCCAATACAGGACCTTTTGTATGGTGAACAACCGCTTCTAAAATCTCTTCATACTTAGCAAACACCCTAGAGTATTCTGGATCTAATCCAGATACCGTATCATCATAATTTTCTGCCCAATCATCAAATATCGTTAAAAACTCTCTCCCCATAGTTTCAGCCCACCCTTTAAAATATAATCCAAAGTAAATCACTAAGGATAATAAGGATTATATGCATAAGTATACAATATGTTCTGACTTTTTAAAAGGAAAAAAACGAGTAAATCTTTATTAAAAAAGATTTACTCGTTCAAGAATTAGCGATTTTGTGGAAACAATCTTTCAATCATATTTCCAAATTGATCAAAAAATCCCTCAACTGGTTCGCCTTTTTCCACATCTTCTGCATAGTTTTGCGTTAAATTAAGAAAGTCTGGGTTCGTTGAGACATATACATTATCGATATCGTTGTCAACCGATTGAACAACCTCTTTAATTCTAGATTTCACTTCATCCGTCAATTCATCGCCCTTATCGACATTGTTGGTATTATTCGCTGTATTGTTTCCGGTATTTTTATTTTCTACGTTTGCATCATTGGTATCCAACTGTGCAGCAACATAGGCATTATCATCTAAAGTAAGAACATAGGCCTGATCAATTTCATCAACTTCTCTTGTAATTCTCTCTGCAGCTTCTTCCGATACATCATAACGATTATTATCATTATCATTTTCCTGATCTCGTTCAGCATCTCTTCTCATCTCATAATCACGGTTGCCATTCATAGCCCCGCCTGTATTGTTATACCTTGTTTGCTCTACGTTATCGTTTTTAGCATCCTGATTATTATTATCATTATTATTATCATCTGCATTCATACAACCTGTTAATACCAAGCTAAGAACAGCTATGAAAGAAAATAATTTGACCTTCATGTATGTTATACCTCCTTTGTTTTGACCTTAGTATGAAGCAAACAAAAGAGATTATACGTAGTTATAACACCTTTTTATGGTAAATACACCATTTTTCTTTCAGACAATATATATATTATACGGGGACACTATAACTAACCCTTACAGTTTAAGGAGGGGTAAACATGGATATTCCTGATTATGATAAAGCACTTTACTATACACTTTGGGGACATTGGGACGATTTACTTGTTCTAATGGTACGAACAAACGATGATATTCTTTCCAAAAGAATTCAGCAGTTTCTTCACGCATTCCACTATTCTCTGGATGAACGGAAAATTTTAGAGTCACACGACAATCTGCTTTATTATTTGGATCATGCAATGAAATATGATCCTCCAGTTACCATGAAAATATAAGAAGATGTTGTCAAAGTTGACAACATCTTCTTTATTTTATTGAGTATATAAAACACTTTTAACTCTCTAAATAAATGTAATATTGTTGACAAGGCTTTCAGAAAATATATTAATATTAAGAATACGAATACGTCACCATTTTAGAAAAACTTGGCTTGTCGCCAAGTCTTTAGCGAAAGCTGTAGTTTTTCTTATACTATAAAGCCTAAAGTTTTTATACTTTCCTATAGTATTAAAAATGAATACTGACTTCTCCTCGAAAATCATGGAATGAATGATTTTTATAAACTATAAAAAGATTGAATAATTGCTTTATCCTTTTCATCCAACTTTGATTCTTCAGCAGGTATCGTCGTTTCCTCCAACAATGTCGTTGCCATTAATTCATTCATCGACATCTCAGATGCTTCCGCTTTTTCTCTTATTTCTTTTGGAACATAAAACATCGCTATCTCCCATTCGGATTGTTGAACCGGTAAATCTTTCATCATATTATCAACTATCCTATTATCAGCATTTTCCAGTAAACTAACCCCTACAAGCATTTGTCTTTTGTTATTAATCAATCCTGTCTCCTCTGTTTTATCTATAAACATCTGGACAACTTCTTTTAACTGCTTATTTTTATATTCACTAAGCTCTGCAACAACCAGCTCAGCTTCATCATTAATCGTTCGAATAGATTGAACAGAAAAATCCTCATTTACTCCAAATTCAATGCTGGGATTGATATCGATGCCCACATAAGCGAAAGTCTTATGTTTTTCCACTGCAAAATAAAAGGGGAAGACAAACAATAAAATAATACTAATAAATATAAAAAAACGCAAAAAAATACGATCGCTCCCCCAAAATGCTAACATGGAACGCTTATAGATGGGAAATGGCTTAAAGGCAACTTCCGATCCAACTTTTCCCCCTTCTATCGGAATTGCTTTGTAAAAGGCGCCATCTCTTGTGAGCACTATCATATAATTGCGATGCTGTTCCATGATAATCCCTCTTTTCACTACTTCACCACCTTTAAATAGTCTTTTAAATATAAGTAATCTCCGGAGAGCACAATAAAAACAGCTAAAATATATTTTCTATTTCGCTCTAATGTTTTTTTACTAACATCGACCTTTTTAACCAGTTCCTTTATTGGCAGCTTCCGTTTTTTTAACACATATGCCCTTAATTTTTCATCATCAAAAAGGATTTTTGCAGTGCGAATAGCTGATTCACGGGCATCTCGATGTTTAGGCGACACTTCAGGCAATTCAGCTAAGCTTAATTTATATTTTTTCAGTTTCTCCTTATAATCTAGAATTTCTTCTCTTCGATACCATGCATCTTGTTCTAATTGATATTGCCGCTTTACTGCAACTATTTCCGTCGGGTTCTCCATCAGTTCTGCATCATACGTTTCATCAAGAGATATAGCAGCAGGACGCTTTTGCATATATCGAATATAATCGATAATTTTACGCTTAATTACTAATTTGGCAAACGCTAAAAACGAACTCCCCCTTTCTCGATTATACGACAAAACAGCCTCATTAAAAGCGGAAAGCGCTATGCTAAACTCATCATCTTTTTTAGGATCAATATATCGTTTACATACCTCTGATGCACATTTAGCAATAAAAGGCTGATACGTTTTCAATAAATAGTTTTGTACGGTTTGATCACCTTCCTGAACTAATTGAACCAGCTCTTCTAGGGGTAAATCATTTACGGATTTATGTACCATCAATGTAGGGCCCCCCTAGTTATTATATTTTTCGTTTCATTATTTATATTTTTGGGCGTATAGACATGATCTTTTATTAGCTTTTTACTTCTTTTCATTAATTTTATATACATCACGATGTGTTCACCATCTTTTTATTTTTATTATCTTTTACAGTGCTGTAATGGCAGTTAAATAAGGTCCACTCAAAAAGGTGGAATTCTTTAAGGAATGAAAATTAAATTTTTTCATTTTACTTCGTATCATAACTAGAAATGTCATTTCGACATTTTATTCCTGTTTATTAAACAGTTCTACTTAATATGACAAGTTATTATATCTTAACGTATGAAACGATTTGTGGCTATCACAAAACAGTTACATTTTGTTTAAATAAACGTAACTACCTGCTATCTATTATGTAACAAAAGCGACTGGATGTCTTTAGATAAAATTTACCTATGACCTTTTACTTATTACATATTTATTTATAGTAAAGTCTAAACAAATTCCGTATCTACAATTTTTAAAAATTTATCATAATAACGTTTCAAATCGATTCATTATTAACCAATACGACTATAGAACTTTAACCATTAGCTCCATTCATAATACATAAACCGTAAAAGTTTCTGATTTATAAAATGAAACTTCAGTCAGTGGGATTTTTCCTTCATCCCCCACTGATAAGAAGAGGAACAAAAGCTAAATTTCAGGCATCCTTGAAAATAAAAAACATAACATTCAATCGCTTGTTGAAGCTTCTCTGTCCCTATCGATTCGATCCGAACAAATCAGGCATTTAAGCTTCGTTATTTTCCACGTAATCTTCTACGTATTATCACATGAGATTCTTGCAGAACTCTAGATACGAGATTAGAAAAACTTGGCTTGTACGAAAGCTATCGTTTTTCTTATAGATAAAGCCCCAAAGTTTTATACTTTTCTATAGTGTAAAAAAGAGGCTTTTAGATTATACCAAGTCTACATATGATATATTTAATAAAAGAAAACAAATTTTCCTTTTTTTAATCAAACATCTTAAAATAGGGCAACGCTCATTGGGGTTTTCCATTAATTTATCACTAATGATTAAGTTGGACCATTCAGGCCTTTAATGGAAGTTGAACTTATTTACTCCCTTCCAAATTAAGACTGTTCAGATGATAAGGAGAGAGTGTAATGAAAGAAATTACTCAACACAGAAAGAAAATTACGGAACGAAAAATTCGTTATGATGGGAGCATTGAGGAACATTGTTGTATTCAACTGAAAAGGAAGGATAACACGATCGTCGTTTTTCATGAAATACGTCAATCGTTTACTATCACTGGAAATCAGAATCAAATAACGATCCCTAAAGGAAGTTATACAACCGCCTATTACTGGAGAAATAAGCCATTCAACTTGTATTTTTGGAGAGACGTGAAAGGAAATTTTTTAGGGGCATATTTTAATATCGTCCGAAACACGATGATTAAAAATAACCTCGTTTCATTTGAAGATTTAATTATTGATGTCTTCGTTCTTCCAAGTGGGGAGTATGTTGTATTAGATGAAGACGAGTTGCCTTCAGAGCTGCCACAATTTGAGAATGGATTTGTTCAACGTTCCCTAAATAATTTAGTAGTTTCAAAAAACCTTTTGCTAGAGCAGGTCATTGCTGAAACAGATACGATATTCAGCCATAATGCTCATTATTACAGATGGCAAAGTAGCTTATCTACATTCCTTACAGAATAGTTGAGGCATGTATTGCGATACGTTATAAGGAACAAGCTGAACTGTTATCGATAAAAGCCCTTACTTCCTGCGCTTTCGATTATCTAGTAGCATATGTTCTTTGATACAAGAGCTGCCATGAAGTGATTAAAAAAGACTTCTGGCAGCTTTTTAGTAGTAATTATATGTTTACCTCATTCAAGTTAGTTGATGCTTATTTTTTATACTTATAATAGTAGTCAATTGGATAAAATAGACCTACTTTTCCATACTCCTCATGATCCAATGTCGCAAAGATAATCCCAATCACTTCACCTGCTTCATTAAACACCGGACTGCCACTGTTGCCTCGATATACTGGGGCTTGGATCATCACGACAGCTTCTTTCCATGATTCTAATGTTGTATAATCGATTATTTTTCCTTGATTAGCTATCCCATTAAATTGCAAAGGGTTTCCAATAAAGCGAATAGGCTCATTTTTCTCAATTACTGCCCTTTCTGCTAAATCCAGAAATGGTACCTTTTCTGCATCATCAATTTCTATTATTGCTAAGTCTACAGAAGGATAGGTTTCTGTTACCTTAGCCTGGAACAAACCGTCTTCTGGGAATGCTATGATTACTGTCTGTTCCCCCTCTACCACGTGATGATTCGTCAGGATTTTCCCATCTGCTGTTATGGAGAAGCCCGTTCCTTTCGAATCATCCGTTTCAATCGTAACAACAGCTTCTTTATAGGCTTGAATATCTTCTTGCAGCGAAAGTTTAGCCGAAGTAACTAAAAAGTCAATGGCAGGGAGTGAAAAGGTTCTAGGAATAATCGCAATTACATTTAAAAAAAGAGCGACGGCTATTAGCCAAAACGCCCATTTTGGAAAAGGGCGTTTTGGCTTGTGATGTTGCTTTGCTTCTCTTTCTCTAGCGAATGCTTTTTCCCGTTCTTTCTGTACTAATTCATAAAGTTCTTCATCATCGATTTCCTCATATAAATCCTCATCAATAATATCGTGCTGATTCTCCTTTTTGTCCATAAGCCACCTCAGATTCATACCAAATTAAACAGCAGACTTGCTGTGACTATTTTGCTGCATTTGATACATTTGATAATAATAGCCTTTTTCCTGCATCAGTTCTACATGAGTTCCTCTTTCTTTTATCGTACCATGATCAAGCACAAAAATGATATCAGCTTGCTGTATTGTGGATAACCGGTGCGCGATTACTAACGTGGTCCTTCCTTTTTTAAGTACCTCCAATGCATGTTGAATAATTGTTTCTGTTTCTGTATCGATATTGGCAGTAGCTTCATCTAATATAAGAATTGCAGGATCGAAAGCTAGTGCCCGAGCAAAGGAAATCAGCTGTCTTTCTCCTAAGGAAAATCTCGTTCCCCCTTCACCCACTTTTTCTTCATACTTATCTGGAAGCCTTTCAATAAAATAATCTGCACCTACAGCCTTTAAGGCCTGTTTTGCCACTTCTGGCGAAATCCTCGGGTCATTCATCGTTACATTTGATAATAGGCTTCCTGAAAACAGAAATGGATCTTGCAGCACAATTCCCATATGACTCCTCACCTGTTGACGTGACCACTCTCGTATAGGATAACCATCAATGATAATCTCGCCTTTTTGTGGATCATAAAAGCGAAATAACAGATTCATAATCGAGCTTTTTCCAGAACCTGTATGTCCTACAAAAGCCGCTGTTTCCCCGGGCTTTACTTCAAAGGACAGATTTTTCAGCACATACTCCCTTTCATTATATGCAAAAGAAACACGGTCAAATTGGATGTGACCTTGATAACGTTTGATCGGTTGAGTTACAAGATCTTCCCCATCCCGATCTAATAGTGCAAATACACGATTTCCAGCGACACGTGCCTGTTCTATTAATGGCAGCTGATTCACAATATCTGTAACAGGCTCAAATAATCTTGTTAGATAATCAACAAACGCATAAAGTAAACCAATCGATATGGCACTGGAAGGTTCCAATGAAAATGAGCCAAAATACCAAATAAATCCTACAAATGCAATGTTTCGAAATACGGTAACTAAATTATAGGAGGTTAAGGCACTTAACTTTACTAATTTACGTTGATAAATGAAATGTCTTTCATTTAGAACTTCAAAACCTTCTTTTGTCTTCCGTTCACGCCGGAATGCCTGAATGATTGGCATTCCTTGAATCGCTTCGTTGATATTGCCATTAATTTCGCTGATGGTTGAACGAATTACTGTATTATACTTTGTGCCGTAATGCTTATAGAGCTTCATCCACCCATAAATTAAAGGAATAAGCAATAAGCACCATGCTGCTAACTTAGCATCTAAAATAAACAGCGCTACGAAAATGCCTCCCATGTAAATAACACTTGTTACAATAATCGATAATACGCGCTCGTATAAATCACGAATAGCCTCCGTATCATTGGTAATTCTCGAAACAATTTTTCCTGCTGGTTGATCGATAAAATAAGTAATTGGCACTCGATGAATATGATCAAATAAATCATTACGCATTTTTTTAACAATCCTATTCGACGCCTTTTGTAATAAAAAGGTTTGATAAAATTGGAAAAATCCAGCAATAATAAGTAAGCACATATAAAGTCCCAACAAGTATAAAATCGGTCGTTGCTCTGGTTTAAAAAATGGGTAAATCTCCGCTAATGATAACTTTTCACCTTTGACTTGAAGCTGATCTTGACCAGCAGAAATAATAATCATATCCTTTTCAACGGATCTTTTTCCTTCGAGTGGCATTTCTTCATTGATAAAATAATAGTCTGTATCAATTGCTAAAATAGTTGCAACCTCACCGGTAGTTTGGTCTGTTTCCTCAACTCGATTTGCCCGTTTATAGTTCTTTCCTTGATAAACTACTGTATATGAATCATCCTTTTCTTCAACTTGTTGCCATGCTCCTTCAATCCCAAGGATATGATCATCAATTACTTTTTTTGCAATTAGTGGTCCCGCCAATTCAAGTGTCACAGCAATAAGTAAGCAAATTAAGCCAATGATAATACCTTTTTTAAATTGTAATGCATACAAAAACAATCGCTTTTCTGTTGACATTACTGAGACACCTCCTCATTTTCAAGTTGTTGCTGTACGTATTGGGTATAATACCACCCTTGATTAGCAATCAATTGTTCATGGGTACCCGTTTCTACAATTTTTCCATCTTCTAAGACAATGATTTGATCGGCATGTGTAATAGCTGACAAACGATGTGCTGCAATGAGTGTCGTCTTATTTTTTCTCTCTTTACGCAAATGCTCCATAATTTTTGCTTCCGTCTTACCATCAACTGCTGATAAAGAATCATCAAGTATTAGAATCTCCGGATCCTTAATAAAAGCTCGAGCTAATGCCACTCGTTGCTTTTGTCCGCCGGACAACGTAACTCCGCTTTCACCGACTTGAGTATCTAAACCGTTAGGGAGTTGTTTTATATCATCTAAGAAATGTGCCTGTTCTAATACACGGAAGATTTCTTCATCTGTTGCATCTTCTCTACCAAATTGAATATTTTCACGTATCGTTTTAGAAAATAGTATTTGATCTTGAGGAACATAGCCGATCCATGAGCGGATTGTTTCTAATGAGAGAGCACCGATATTCGTTCCTGATATGGTTATTTCTCCTTTAATACCAGGATATTGTCGTAATAACAATTTAAACAATGTTGTTTTTCCGGCTCCTGTTTTCCCCACTATTCCGAGTGTCTGCCCTTTGTTTACGATAAATGAAATAGACGAGAGCTGATCGGTTTTTGTATAGGGATACGAAAATGAGACATCAGAAAATTTAATGTTATCTACTAATTCTGCTTGCAATGGGTTAGGAGGATCTACTACATCCGCCTTATAATTTAACATGTGGTTTACCCTATCTAACGAAGCATTTCCTCGTTGGAGAATATTTATTAATTCCCCAACTGCAAACATAGGCCAGATCAGCATTCCTAAATAAACATTAAAGGTAACCAAATCTCCGAGTGTAATGATATTTTCAAACACTAAAAACGAACCGTAGCCAAGCCCGATGGTGTATGATAATCCAACTAAAACCTGCATCGTGGGTTCAAATAATGCATCGATTTTAGCTACCTCAATATTTTTCTTATACACATCTGTAGTCATTTCTTGAAATTGTTTTGTATTTTGGTTTTCTTGAACAAACGCTCGAATTACTCGAACTCCTCGAACCGATTCCAATACTTCATTATTCATTTCACCAAAAGCATGTTGCGCTTTGGAAAATCGTTCATGTATCACTGCACCATATTTATTCATGGCGACTGCCATAATCGGTAGTGGAATTAAAGCAGCAGCCGTTAACTGCCAACTAATTGTAAAACCCATCATTGCAATAATCATTAGCATAAAAATGCTTGAATCAACAAGCGTTAGAACACCGAAACCAGCCGTTAAACTAATTGCCTTCAAATCATTTGTACTGCGTGCCATTAAATCTCCCGTCCGAAATTTACTAAAAAAGGTAGGAGTCATGGTCAGAAAATGCTGCATCAATTTACTTCGCATCCACTTTTCTAAAATGACAGCACCACTAAACAATGTGTAGTCCCATAAAAAGGAAATACCATAATGGATAATTATTATTAGCATATATCCAACAATAATTGCAGTTAGCAATTTCATCGTTAATGTTTCAAATTGAATATGATCAATCGTATATCCGGCTAGTTTAGGAGGGATTAAACCGATCGCACTAGCTGTAATTAAAGCTATGATTGCTAGGGTATACCGTTTCCAATAATGTTGAAAGAACCATTTTAATTTAACAAATACTTGAAACAAACTAACACCTTCTTCTCTTTTATTCTCGTTCACTAAACCAGTTTCATGATAATCATAAAAAATCGGCTAACATTCTCTATAAAGTGAAACTTCATTCAGTAGGAGTTTTCTTCCATCTCCTACTGAATGTTAGCTTGAACGAATCGGGCATTTAGGTGCCGTTTTCTTCCACTTAGACCCTTTTGTATCAACTCAAGGCTCTTGAATTGGGGGTCTTACGGCACCTTACATGCGGGATAAATTACAAAAAAACACGTATTCGCCCATGACGAATACGTGTTTAGGGAAAAAGACAAAAAAATACACTTGAAAAGTCACAGACAGATGTGACCCTAGTGTACGAACATGATAAGTCTACGTTTAAAAAGATCCAGCTGAGGTCACACGAATAGATATATAATTAAAAGTTATTTGAGCAATGTTCATTTTAATCATGATAATGACCTCCTATTTTATTCTAACTTATTATAGATGGAAGAATTTGATAAGTCAATAGATTTTTTGCACATTTCTAAATTTATTTTCACTATTTATAACTGCAGAAAAATGTTGTTTGGCTTCTGTATGAAGAAATACATGCCCTTTCATCGCTTCAACATAAAGGCAAACTTTACATCAATTAGATAGCGGATAAATTAGAAACATTCCTCACATACTAAATGATAAATAAATTTCTCAACCTAGTTCTTTAATGTATTCACTACCAAAGTTAACTGAGTTCCCTCATGGAAAAATATCAGTTTCATTACATTTTATTAAATAATCATGCTTTTTAACGTATATTGGAAATTTTTCTAAGAAGCCATTCCTCTATACGATGCCCATAACAATTTTTATCAAAATAAAATATTGAATGAAAGGTGTGAAATTAAGGAGGGAATTATGAGAAGAATAACAACAAAAAAACGTAAAACAACTATTTTCCCAACAAAACTCACACAATTGGAAACGCGATTAAAAAAAAGATTTACAAATAACCATGATTTAAGTTATACCATATACCAACTTGAAAACAAACGAATTGCAGTATTTTATATAACTTATTTAATTGATACAAACAAATTAGAAGCATCTTTATTACAACCTCTTTTAGAAAAAAAGGAAACATTAAGTCTAACCTCTGCTTCTTTACTCAATCATATACCTTTAAGCTCAGGGAAAATAGAAAATCAAATAGATCATATATTTAGAGGTATGTTATTAGGAGACGTATTTATCTATATTGAAGATGAAGCAGAAGCTATCTCTTACCCGTTAAAAAAAGACGAAAAAAGAGACCTGTCCAAGCCAGAAACAGAATCGGTTGTTCTTGGACCACAAATTGCATTTACAGAATCCTTAGCAACCAATATGAATTTAACTCGAAAAGCAATCTTATCAAATGATCTTGTCTTAGAGAAAATTATGATTGGAAAAAGATTCCCAAAAGAAGTGAGGATAGCATATATAAGTTCAATTGCAAATCAAGAAGATATTAATACGTTGCGACAGCGCTTAAAGGATTTAGAAGTGGATTCCGTGGAGGATAGTTCTGTATTAATTCAATTGATTGAAGATCACTCACTAAGCATATTCCCACAATTTTACGAAACTGAATTACCAGACCGCTTTACCTATTCAATCTGCAAAGGACGTATCGGTGTACTCGTCGATAATAGTCCTACGGGCATAGTTGCTCCTACTTCGTTATTCAGTTTCTTTGAGTCAACAGAAGATTTATATATGCGCTGGAATATTGGCTCTTTTTTTCGGATGTTGCGATTTTTAGCGATGCTAATATCTGTTTTCTTAACACCCTTCTATGTTGCAGTTGTAACCTATCACTATGAAATCATTCCTACACCATTGCTTATTTCTCTCGGCCAATCAAGGGCAAATGTTCCATTTCCTCCAATTTTTGAAGCGATTCTTTTAGAATTGTTGATCGAATTATTACGAGAGGCAGGAGCACGTTTACCTACAAAGGTCGGGCAAACAATGGGGATTGTTGGTGGTGTAGTTGTAGGTACAGCAGCAGTACAAGCAGGTTTAACGAGTAATATTTTAATTATCTTTGTTACCTTAAGCGCCCTAGCGTCGTTTACTGTACCTAGTTATTTAATGGGAACTACCATTCGTATTCTCCGCTTTCCAATGATTTTATTAGCTGGATTATTGGGAATAATTGGAATCATGCTTGGTGCCTGCTTTATCATCATTCACTTGCTGAAATTAACGTCATTAGGAAGACCTTATCTGACTCCAATTTATCCATTTAATTGGCAAGATCTAAATAAAACGTTCTTTCGCCTTCCACACCATATGGATTCCAAACGGTTTATCTCCTCCCGTTTAAAAGATCTTTATCGATTTAATAAAGAGAAAGTTAAAAAGAAAAAAGATATTGACGAGTAGGTGTGTTATGAACGTTAATCTAAATATTAAACCGAACGAGCAAATTAGATCTTTCTATTTGTTTTTTATCATTGCATCGATTCAAATTGGTGTAGGAATTATGGGAGTTCCGAGACTTATATATAAAGAAGCAGGAAGAGATGCTTGGCTATCTGTATTAATCGCTTTTTGTTATATAAGTCTCCTACTTGCCGTTATGCTCTTTATGTTAAAGCAATATAAAAATGCGGATATATTCAGCATACAAACAGATATATTTGGTACATTTATTGGAAAAGTATTAGGTACATTTTACATCGTATATTTTATGTTTAATCTATTTACCGTCCTAATCACGTATGTCGAAGTACTAACCATTTTTATCTTCCCGGAATTAAACAAAACCGTCATGTCCTTATTATTAATGAGCTTGGTCATTTATAGTGTGCTTGGCGGCATAAGAGTTATTGTTGGTATTTGCTTTCTTTTTTTCATTTTCTCCCATTGGCTCGCCGTCCTGTTAATTGAACCAATTATGGATATGGATTGGACGCATTTTCAGCCCATGTTCCAGGCATCCTTCACTGAATTATTAAAAGGTGCTAAGCAAACTTCATATACTCTTACGGGAATAGAACTGTTATTTTTGCTTTACCCCTTTATTCAGTATAAGAAAACTGCAAAATTCCCCGTATTTCTTGGTGTCGTATTCTCCTGCTTTACAATTTTAATTGCTACCGTACTTGTGACCGGTTATTTTACGCCAGAGGGAATCGACTCTCGTGAATGGTCTGTACTCGGACTCTTTAAAAGTCAATCCTTTTCTTTTTTAGAACGCTTTGACTATATTGTTGTAGCAGAGTGGATGATGGTTTCATTGCCAAATATGGTGCTCTTTTCCTGGGCTGTGACCTATGGGTTAAAGCGGTTATACCACATTCCGCAAAAAAAATCACTTTATATTTTGGGCGCAGCTACGGTAATTACCAGTATATTTACAAATGAACATTATATTATCCAAACGGTAATAAATATAACTGCTCAAATGGGAATATGGATTGTCTATGTCTATCCATTTATTTTATTGCCTTTTGTATTATTCAAAAGAAAACTGAAAAAGCGTAGAAAGGTTGACGGATAAGAATGAAAGGTAAGTATCTCTTTAGCTTCATAACATTATTATTTTTACTATCTGGTTGCGTTGAACCAAAACAGATTGAGCAGCTAGCTATTATCAATGCTCGTGGAGTTGATCAATTAAAACAAACAAGTGATAAATTAATCGAAACGACACTGGTTATTTTTCAATTTGATACGCAAACAAATGATATTACCAAAATTGCTACAGGAACCGGAAAAACCATTAAAGAAGCTAGACATCACGCTGACTCAAAGACAAGTTTTACACTTTCACCGGGACAAATTCGCCTGGAGTTATATGGAATGGATACAGCAAAATCGGGCATTAGTCCATATTTAAATACCTTATATCGTGATGCTCGAACAACCGATCGGGTTATGCTGGCAATTACAGATAAAACTGCTAAAGAGGTTCTTACTACTGGACAGGAAGTAACAAAAATTAACGTTGGATTATTCATCAATGGTTTGATAAAGCAAAAAATCACAAATGATATGATACCAAAAGCAGAACTAAATGATTTCACCCATGCTTTTTATGAAAAGGGAAGAGATCCTGTTTTGCCTCTTATTACTACGGATGATGGGGTTCCTGCTTTAACAGGAGCAGCCCTATTTAAGGGAGATACTTTTGTAGGTAAATTATCATTAAGACAAGCATTATATATTAATCTAATCTTAAAAAAAATTAAAGCACCTTCATTTAATATAGGTGTGCCGGAAGAACCATTGAAAAATTATGTCCAAGAAGAGCTATCCGAAAATGAAAATGAAGATATTTATCTCAATGGCCAAATCCTTTCCGGCAAAGATAGGACTAAATTAATGGATAAAGATAAACTAACTTTTCAAACCGATATTACCATTGAAATGAATATTCTTGAATTATCCAAAGAGTTAGAGTTAGAAAATGAGAAAGTCGTTGAAAAACTAGAAAAAGAAATCGGAAACCAAGTGGAAAGAGAATATGAAAAATTATTAGAAGCAACTCAAGAAATGGGTGCTGATCCTTTTGGTTATGGCGAAATATATCGAATTCATAAGAAAAATGGCAAGCTAAAAAAAGGAGAATGGCATAAGCTTTATCCAGATATAAAAGTAAACTTTAATGCCAATATAAAAATTGTTGAATATGGAGCTATTCGCTAAATAGCTTCTCCACCAATCCTTTAACTAACATGATGGTTTAACACTTGTAGTGATTGAAAAAAGAAATAAAGTGAACCTTCATTCAGTAGGAATTTGCTTCCCTCTCCTACTGAATATTAGTACCACAAGGGTATGACCTAAAGACCCTTGAACCAATCGGGCATTTAGGTGCCGTTTCTTCCACTTTTGACTCCTTGTATCAACTCAAGCTCTTGAAGCAGGAGTCTTACGGCACCTTACATGCGGGATAAAGTGAAACTTCATTCCGTGGAATGCTTTTTACACGGAATGTTAGTTGAACCAATCGGGCATTTAGGTGCCGTTTCTTCCACTTTTGACCCCTTGTATCAACTCAAGCTCTTGAAGCAGGAGTCTTTCGGCACCTTACATGCGGGATAAAGTGAAACTTCATTCCGTGGAATGCTTTTTACACGGAATGTTAGTTGAACCAATCGGGCATTTAGGTGCCGTTTCTTCCACTTTTGACCCCTTGTATCAACTCAAGCTCTTGAAGCAGGAGTCTTACGGCACCTTACATGCGGGATAAAGTGAAACTTCATTCCGTGGAATGCTTTTTACACGGAATGTTAGTTGAACCAATCGGGCATTTAGGTGCCGTTTCTTCCACTTTTGACCCCTTGTATCAACTCAAGCTCTTGAAGCAGGAGTCTTTCGGCACCTTACATGCGGGATAAAGTGAAACTTCATTCCGTGGAATGCTTTTTACACGGAATGTTAGTTGAACCAATCGGGCATTTAGGTGCCGTTTCTTCCACTTTTGACCCCTTGTATCAACTCAAGCTCTTGAAGCAGGAGTCTTACGGCACCTTACATGCGGGATAAAAAGACACGAAAAGATGGAAGCAGCGAACTATCAAACTGTAGTATGACATGAACCTTCAGAAACAAGTTGACGAAGACAATACGATGTCTTTATTTCTCTTCATGTAAATTGAATTTTTTTAAAAAGATACTCTAGCTTACTTGCATCCCTAATCATAAATTGTTACGATAAAATAGTTCTATACATGAACTATTTACGAAGTGAACTATTACACCTTGGGGGGAGGAACATGGATCTTAAACAAATTATGGATCGTTATCAAACTGCTTATAACACAATTAATCGCAGCTTTAATGCACTGCTCAAAGAACAAAGCCATTCTGATATTACCAGCGATCAATATATCACTTTAGATCATATTTTAAGGCATCAGCCCTGCACCAGTACTGAAATAGCGGCTACATTCGGAATTGGTAAAAGTGCTGTATCTGCACAAATTCATCGTTTATTCATGAAAGGATTAATTGCAAAAGCACCAGATAAAAATGATCGTCGAATTGTATATTTATATGTAACGGAACAGGGTAAACAATTGGTCGAATATACGGAAGTAGAGATACAAAAAGAGCTGGCAAACTACTTATCTCATTTTAACGATGATGAAATCTACTCATTTATTCAATTATTAGAGAAATTAGCTTCGTTAATGGAGAAAAAATAGGTATGATGCTTTTCTAATGAGCATCATCAAAGAAAGGATGTTCTACATGAAACACATCATTAAGCTCCGTTGGTATATAGCAGCTCTATGGCTTATCGCAGCAACGGCACTTTTTTTTCTAGCACCTAATTTACAGGAGCTTGTTCGAGAAAAAGGGCAAATTACGGTTCCTGAAGGTGCTCCTTCAGAAAAAGCTCAAGAATTACTTGATGCTATGTCACCAGAGGCCGAAAATGCTACCAGTGGTGTCCTTGTCTTTCATGAGGAAGATGGATTGACAAAAGATGATCGTAAAGCCATTGAAAAAGGGATCTCTACCTTAAAAGAAAACAAAGAAGAACTTGGTGTATCAGATATACTTGACTTTAGAGAAGACCCAGCAATTAAAGACCAGACAGTATCCGAAGATGGTACAACAATCCTTGTACCTTTTCAAGTATCATTAGAGGATCAAAAAATTTTAGAATCAAGAACAAAAATATTAGAAGCTGTTGACGACATTCAAGTAGATCACCACTTAACAGGGGAACAATATATTGAACAAGATATCATTAAAAACTCTGAAGAAGGGTTAAAAAAGACAGAAATTATAACCGTTGCGTTAATTTTAATTATTTTATTTGTCGTATTTAAATCTTTAGTTGCACCATTTATCCCGCTCTTAACAATAGGGATCAGCTATTTAGCAGCACAAGGAATTGTAGCCATTCTTGCCGATACAGTTGGCTTTCCTCTCTCTACCTTTACACAAATATTTATGGTTGCTGTCATGTTTGGTATTGGTACAGATTACTGTATTTTATTAATTAGTAGATTTAAAGAAGAAATTCAGCATCAAGATTCGATTAAAGAAGCTGTTATAAAAACATATAAATCTGGTGGGAAAACCATATTATTTGCTGGCTTAGCCGTATTAATTGGTTTCTCTACAATTGGTTTATCTACTTTTTCTCTCTATCAATCTGCTGTAGCAGTCGCAATTGGGGTAGCAGTTGTATTATTAGCATTAGCAACCTTAGTACCCTTCTTCTTAGTCGTTTTAGGAAAAAAATTATTTTGGCCATTTGATAAAAATGTAGAACATAAAGAAAGTAAACTGTGGAAAATGGCAGGACATTTTTCCTGGACCAGACCGTTCCTATCCCTACTCATTGTAGCACTTATAACCGCTCCGTTCCTCATTACCTATAATGGTGATAAATCTTATGATTCGTTAGATGAGATGGGGGACGATTACGGTTCAAAAATTGCCTTTAACTGGATAGCTGATAGCTTCGGTCCAAGTCAAACAATGCCGTTAACGGTTGTCTATCAGCTTGATGATGAAAAGATTGATACAACGGAGGACTTTCAAACGATAGCTATGCTCACAGAGGAACTAGCAAAGCAAGATAAGGTTGATCAAGTTCGAAGCGCGACAAGGCCAGCTGGAAATGTCATTCCAGAGTTTCTCGTCGATGAGCAAACAAGTCAGCTTGCAAATGGCATTGGCAAAAGTACAGATGGTATCCAAGAAATTGAAAAAGGTTTACGTGACGCTGCATCAGAAATAAAGAATGCATCCCCTCAGCTTGAGGAAGCCCAATCTGGTGTTGACCAGTTATTAGAAGGAACCTCAGCTGCTGAAAATGGTGTTGGAGAACTTAGCAGTGCCCTAACAGAAATTCAAAAAGGGATTGAATCCGGATCAAAAGGCGCAGGTGAAATTCGCAAGAACCTGCAAATGATAAGAGATAATTTAGATGAAACAATTGCTGGAAATAAACAGCTTCTTAAAGGGTATCAAGCAATTGCTGACGGTCTAGAAGGATTCGGCTCTGGAAAAGTCAATACGGAACAATTAAACACCATGATAAATACATTAAAAGATACGAAACAACGCGTATCCACGATGCATCAAATAGCGATTGAAGCAAATCCTGAACTACAAACAAATATGAAATATATGGAAAGCCATCAACGAGCATTAGGACAAATTGACGGAATAATCAATGGCGTTAATGAAATGAAAACAAATCTAAACCAATTATCTCAAGCACAGAATCAACTTGAGCAACAAGTGATTACACCTTTACATCAACTTAACGAAGGATTTCAGCAATCCATTTCCGGTCAAGAGCAATTATCCAAAGGAATTGGAGAACTGTTGAATGGTATTGATCAATTACAAGCAGGATTAAACCAAGCTGCTGACGGGCAAAACCAAGTGAACAATCATATTCCTTCATTACAACAAGGGTTGTCACAGCTTTATGGCGGACAGAAACAGTTAAAAACGGCATTTAGTGATATAGAGGGACAACTTGATAAATTAGCTGGCGGATTAACAGAGGCATCAGATGGGTTACTGGAAATTGATAGTGGCTTATCGGAAGTTAAAAACTATCTCGGAGAAATCAAAACAAATGATAGTAATCCGATCGTCGTTATTCCAGATCAAGCATTAGAAAACGAAGATTTTATGGAAGGAGCTAGTCAATATCTTTCCGAAGATAAATCGATCGTAAAATTTGAAGTACTTATTGAACAAAATCCGTATTCTACAGAAGCCATTCAAATGGTAGATAAAATGAAACAAGTTGCAGATGATGCTACAACTAATACGATCTTTTCCGATAGTGAACCATACATCGGCGGCGTTAGCAGTACGAATAATGACCTGCAGAATATATCGAATGAGGACTATTCGAGAACGGTTGTCATTATGCTGAGTGGACTGTTTATCATGCTGATCTTGTTACTACGTTCCTTTGTTATGCCAATCTACTTGATTGGGTCACTCATCTTAACGTATGTAACATCGATGGGAGTAGCAGAACTTATTTTCACCCAACTATTTGGCTATGACGGATTAACCTGGGCCATTCCTTTCTTTGCTTTTGTTATGTTGATGGCTTTAGGTATCGACTACAGTATCTTTTTAATGGATCGCTTCAATGAGTATAAAGAAGTTCCCGTAAAAGAAGCACTGATTCACTCTATGAAAAACATGGGTACGGTTGTCATATCGGCAGCCATTATACTTGGCGGAACCTTTGGTGCTATGCTTCCATCTGGCGTACTATCGTTATTACAGATTGCAACGGTCGTATTAACAGGGTTATTCCTATATGCTTTTATCGTTTTACCGTTATTTATTCCAGTCATGGTTAGACTATTTGGTAAAAACAACTGGTGGCCATTTAAACATCATGCAAAGTAAAAAAACGAATAACGAATATTATCTCAAAAAGAAAAAAGGAGCGGCTGCCAAAAGACTAGCCGCTCTTCCATTCTTTATTTCTTTTGTGCTTGCTTAATAATGTTAATCACACGTTCCTTTGCACTTTCCGTTTTATACTGTTTCATCATATCAATCATTATTGGGGCATATTCGCGCAAGTGGTCTAACTCCTTCATTAATGACTCTGCAGTTAACGCTTCCTCCTCCAACACTCTAGCATAGCGCTTTTTAGCAAACGATTTAGCATTAAGAATTTGATCTCCTCGACTTGCTTGAAGTGATAACGGAATAAGTAGCATTGGTTTTTGTAAAGCCAAAAATTCAAAAATAGCATTTGCACCCGCTCGTGAAAGAACATAATCGCTAGCTGCAAAAATATGCTTCAATTCTTTATGAATGTATTCAAACTGTACATACCCCTTGTATTTAATTGTAGGATCTACTTTGTCTTTCCCGCAAATATGAATAATTTGAAAGGCAGAAAGTAGCTGGGGCAGGCTTCCCCTTACGGTTTCATTGATCTTCTGTGAGCCTCCACTGCCTCCCATCACTAATAAAACCGGTTTTTCCTTATTTAATCCTGCTATTGCTAGCCCTTCCTCTCTATTTCCTTGAAACAGCTCGTCACGAACTACTGCACCAACATATTCACTTTTTTTCGCTGGAAGATAGTCCATTGTTTCCGGAAATGTGGCTAGCACCTTTTTGGCAAAAGGAGTAGCAATTTTATTCGCAAGTCCCGGGGTATAATCTGATTCATGTATAACCGCTGGTACGCCAGTTAATTTCGATGCTAATAGAACAGGAACCGATACAAACCCGCCCTTAGAAAAAATAACACTTGGTTTCGTATTTCTAATAATACGAGCTGCCTGAAAAGTTCCCTTTAATACTTTAAACGGATCCTTTAAATTCTCAATCGATGCATAACGACGTAATTTTCCTGTTGAAATCGGATGATATGTGACACCGCCCAGTTCCTCAATTAATTTACGCTCAATTCCGTTTTTAGAGCCAATATATTCAATTTGCCATCCGTGCTGTTGATAATAAGGAATTAATGCTAGATTAACAATCACATGTCCCGCTGTGCCGCCGCCTGTAAATAAAATACATTTATGATTCATACGTAAAACGTCCTTTCCTTTCAAACTCCTTTACAAAACGGTATAATATCTTTTATACTCCTCTTCTATCCTATTAAAAAATACAATAAAAAGGAAGAGAATTATTATGTATACAACAACTAGTTTAGGTCAAAAGTTAAAGCTGTTTAGTGTTATTTTAGTCCCCATCCTTGTTACACAAATAAGTATGTATTTAATGAATATTTTCGATACGATGATGTCTGGACAGGCTAGTGCAATAGATCTTGCCGGTGTTGCCATTGGCTCAAGCTTATGGGTTCCCATTTTCACAGGAATTAACGGCATTTTATTAGCGATCACTCCAATTATTGCCCAATTATTAGGTGCAAAGTCCATTGAAAAGATTACTGAAATGGTTCAACAGGCAATCTATCTTTGTTTTTTATTAGCAATCTTTGTTTTTATTATGGGGGTTCTATTGCTTAACCCTGTAATTGAATTGATGCAATTAGAAAACGGTGTAGCTCATACCGCAAAATTTTATTTAATTGCCCTTGGAACTGGAATTATTCCTTTATTTATTTTTAATACATTACGCTGCTTTATTGACGCACTTGGACAAACACGTATATCTATGTTGATTATTTTATTGTCATTGCCATTGAATCTGTTTTTTAATTATGTATTTATTTTTGGAAAATTTGGTGTGCCAGCTTATGGTGGAATTGGTGCAGGAATAGCAACGTCCATCACGTATTGGCTCGTATGCATAATCGCCTGTATTGTCGTTCATAAATTATCTCCATTCCGTCAATTTAATGTTCTTATCCACTGGATTAAACCATCTTTTTCCGTTTGGTGGGAACAATTAAAAATAGGAGTTCCTATTGGCTCTGCCATGTTTTTTGAAACAAGTATTTTTTCTGCTGTAACTTTATTTATGAGTGCTTATAGTACATATACGATTGCAGCACACCAAGCAGCAATGAATTTTGCTTCGCTTTTATACATGATCCCACTTAGTGTAGGAATGGCGTTAACGATTGCAATAGGATTTGAAGTCGGAGCAAAGCGATTTCGTGATGCCAGAGTGTATGGATATATCGGTATAAGCGGTGGGATTTTCATTGCCACATTTGCCGGGTTAGTTATATATTTTTCCAGGGATATAGTTGCTGAATTATATAATTCTAATCAAGAAGTAATAACATTAACGAAGCAATTTCTTATCTATGCCATTTTCTTTCAATTCGCAGATGCTTTCGGTGCGCCTCTTCAAGGAGCATTACGTGGTTATAAAGATGTGCATATTACATTAATTATGGCTTTAGTTTCCTATTGGATCATTGGCCTGCCTGTCGGTTGGGCTCTCGCTAACTTTACATCATTAGAGCCGTTCGGATATTGGATAGGAATCATCACTGGATTATCTTGTGGCGCTATTGCATTGTTAGCTCGTCTCCTTTACTTACAGCACAAGTTCAGCAAAAAAGCTGTATATGTTAAAGGTTAATTCGTCAGGAAAAAAGGAGCCGCTTCTCTCAAAGCTCGAAAAATTATAAACAGATTTTTCGGAGAGAATACGGCACCTTTGCTGGGTATGGAAGAACTTAGCTTATACACTTAAATTTTCCTTAGATAAATTCGCTAATTGTAAGGAAAGTAGTAACTTTTTTATTATAGAAAAATTCCAACAACAGATGCGGATAAAATGGACGCTAATGTTGCCCCAATTAATAGCTTCATCCCAAAGCCAGATACGCTTACTGCTTTTTCCGCATCTATTCCTTTTACGGTACCGGCAATAATACCAATAGATGAGAAGTTAGCAAAACTTGTTAGAAAGACTGTCACAATTCCGATAGTTTTTTCTGACATTTGACCTAACAAAGGTTGAAACTCTAACATGGCAACAAATTCGTTGGTTACAATTTTAGTACCCATAATAGCACCTGCCTTAATAACCTCACCAGGGGAAATTCCCATTAATAATCCAATTGGTGCAAGAACATAACCTAATATTTGTTGCAGCGTAGTACCTGCGAAAATTAATTGGATGAGCCAGTTAACCAATTCTAGTGAAGCAATAAATGCAATCAACATTGCTGCAACAATCAGTGCAATTTTCCCACCTTCTAGTGCACCATTACCCATTGCCTCAAAAATGCTTTTATCATTACTAACATCCTTTATATCTACTACATCTTTTTCCTTCGGTACATTAACCGGTGCTATTACAGAGGCGACCATAAGTGCACTGAACATATTTAGTGGTAATGCAACTAAAACATATTCAGCTGGAAGCATTTGTAAATATGCACCAACAATCGATGCTGATACAGAACCCATTGCGGAAGCACTAACAATATAAAGACGATTGTCATTTAGATAGTGGAATTGTGAGCGAATAGCAATTAACGTTTCCGATTGTCCAAAAAAGATACTGTTAACAGCATTAAACGATTCCACTTTTGGCAGACCTGTTACTTTTGAAATTAAAGCTCCAATATACTTGATAATTGTTGGCAGAATTTTCAAATATGTGAGTACAGATAATAAGGTTGCAAAGAAGACAATTAATAAGAGAACATTAAAAAAGAAGACGCCGCCTTCTTCTAGCTGAAAACCTCCAACAACAAAGTTTATTCCCTTTGAACCAAACTCAATCAATTTATTAAAACCTGCTGAAATACCCGTAATAACTGCTTGTCCAACTTCAGTTTTAAACATAAATAATGTGATCAGAAGCTGAAAGACTAGCATAATACCAATGGCTTTGTAATTAATATTCTTTTTGTCATTTGACATTAAATATGCTATTCCAAGAACAACAGCAATGGCTAATAACCCAAGAAGAATCCCCACGATGTATTTCCTCCCTTAATTAATGTAACTGTTTTCATAGTTCTTTCAATAGTTATTGTAACAAGTTGTCAGACGTCATGCAAGTGATTGTTTTTTCTGTCAATTATTGTCCATATAAGTATATTTCCCTACCACTTTGTGTAATAATCTGGTAATTACTATTGCTTGTTTTTAGAGCATAATCATTTTTTAACAGATAGACATTATCTATACGTGTTTGTGATTATGAAGGGAGGAGTTTTCAGAAAATTATCTCGTGTGAATGTAAATATTTATAATGTTTTTCTTTGTTCTCGAAAAATCGCAATGTTATTCAAGAAGTTTTATTTGTCCTAGAAAACGCAATGCGTCGCTGCCGTAGCTTCTCTGTCCTGTCACCTGCGAACGAATTGGCATTTTGGGTAGCGTTATTTCCCACTTAGAACCTACACCTATATTTCTATCACTTTTGAAGTGAGGTCTTACAGCACTTTAGATGTAGAATAAAGAAAATATGCCTCTAAACATGGGTATGCCGACGCCTGAGCGGCAAGCCCGATTTTAGTCGGCCTTCCTTTAGATTCGAGTCGATGGTGACCTTATCATAGAAAGAAGATCGAAGTTTGCTAGCAGCACAAGCACTTAAGCAGAAATATTAATTCTTTTGTACAAACGTTCGCTTCAGCAAAGAGTTAATAAATATCCACCATCGAGGAGCGGAGATAATCTCGTAAACTAATCTTAGAAAAACTTAGCTTGGCGCCAAGTCTTTAGCGAAAGCTGTAGATTTTCTTATACGATAACCATAAAGTTTTATACTTTCCTATAGTATAAAAAAACCCTTACTCCACAAACAGAGTAAGGGTTAATATCTATAGCTTATTTAACCTTCTAAGAGCAAGTCATATGGGTCTTCAAGCAATTGCTTAACACGAACAAGAAACTGTACTGCTTCTTTTCCATCAACAATACGATGATCATAAGATAATGCCAAATACATCATTGGGCGCACTTCAATACTGTCATCGGGCATAACAACTGCACGTTTTTGGATGTTATGCATACCTAGAATACCGACTTGTGGCGCGTTTAGGATCGGAGTTGATAACATAGAACCAAATGTCCCGCCATTTGTTATCGTAAACGTACCGCCTTGTAAATCACTCATTTCTAATTTCTTGTCACGAGCCTTTAGACTGAGGTCTTTAATTTCTTTTTCTACTCCTGCAAAATCCAGACGATCTGCATCACGTACTACTGGAACTACTAAACCGTCCTCTGTGGAAACAGCAATACCAATGTCATAGAATTTCTTTATTATAAGTTCATTTCCTTGAATTTCTGCATTTAATAATGGGAAATCTTTCAAAGCACCCACTACAGCTTTTGTAAAGAAAGACATAAACCCTAATTTCACACCATGTTTTTCAATGAATTTTTCTTTTCGTTCACTGCGCAACTTCATAACATTTGTTAAATCTACTTCATTAAACGTAGTTAACATTGCTGCTTCATGCTGAACTTCAACAAGGCGCTTAGCGATTGTTTGACGGCGACGTGACATTTTAACTCGTTCTACCGGCTTAGAGAATTCTGTTTTCTCTGCTGATTTTTCCTCTTGTTTTACTAATTGCTTTTGCGGTTTATCAGCATTTTTAGCTGCTTCCTCCACATCTTCTGGGCGAATCCGTCCCAATGGATCACGTGGACTAATCTTGCTTAAATCAATATTCAGTTCACGGGCACGTTTTCTAGCAGCAGGTGAAGCAATCACTCCAGCAACTCCAGTTTCCTTCTGCTCTTTAGTATCTTCTTGCTTAGGCTGTTCCTGCTTTGGAGATTCCGATTGCTGATCTACTTTTTCTTCTTCTTTATCTTCTGTTGGCTTGGATTCTGCTTGTGTAATGCTTCCTGCCTCAGCATTTTCGTCAATTTTTGCAATAACATCGCCAACTTCTACATCTTCGCCTTCAACTTGAATAATTTCTGTAATCACACCAGAATATTCTGAGTTTACTTCCACATTTACTTTATCTGTTTCTAATTCAACAACTGGGTCCCCTTTTTCCACCTTGTCTCCTTCTTTAACCAACCACTCCGCAATAGTTCCTTCTGTAATTGATTCTGCCAGCTCTGGTATTTTTATTTCACTCATCAGAATCTCCTCCTTTTGTTGGGGTTATCGCTTTTTGAACAATTTGTTTTTGCTCTGTCTTATGGACATTTGGAACACCTACTGCTGGTGAAGAACGATCTGGACGACCGATATAACGTAATGTTTGCCCATCTTTTAGCAAGTCTCTCAAGTAATCGTCAACGAAATCCCAGCATCCCATATTTTGTGGTTCTTCTTGCACCCAGACAATTTCTTCTAAGTTCGGCAAAGCGTTTATCTCTTTTTCCAATTGTATTTTAGGGAATGGATATATTTGTTCTAAACGTATTGCTCGTAGCCAATTAAAATTGTCATCCGCCTGTTCAATCGCTTCTTCAATATCTACCATAATTTTACCGCTTCCAATCAGTAAGCGTTTAGCATTCTTCTTACTTACCTTTAAGTTAGGCTGATCGCGGATAGCAAGGAACTTACCTTTGGTAAACTCTTCTGCTTTCGAAGCAATTCGTTGATTTCGAATCAAGCTGCTTTTCGGCGTCATAACGACTAATGGTCTAGCTTCTTCCTTATTACGTAAAGCTGCCTGTCTACGAATTAAATGGAAGAATTGTGCAGACGATGTAACATATGCTACAATCCAGTTATTCTCTGCAGCCATTTGAAGAAAGCGCTCTAGTCTTGCACTGGAATGTTCCGGTCCCTGTCCTTCATAACCATGAGGAAGGAGCATCACCATATTCGATTTATCTCCCCATTTTGCCCGTGCCGAAGAAATAAATTGGTCAAAGATAACTTGCGCTACATTGGCAAAATCGCCAAACTGCGCCTCCCAGATTACTAGAGTATTCGTCGCTTCTACACTATATCCGTATTCAAAACCTAACACACCCGTTTCAGATAAAGGACTGTTGCGGATGTCAAAGGAGGTTTTTGCTTCTTCAAGCATATGCATTGGGCAGAATTTTTCACTTGTCTCAACATCGTGCAACACTAGATGACGATGAGCAAACGTACCTCTTTCGGTATCTTGTCCGGTAAGACGAATTGGAATTCCATCACGTAAAATGGAAGCATAAGCTAATGCTTCTCCAGTACCCCAATCTGCCTTTTCCCCATTCTCTAATGCATTTTCACGTCGCTTCAAAATTCTCTCCAGCTTTTTATTACTGTTAAAACCTTCAGGACGTTCTAATAATCCTTTATTCAACGAACGTAAAGTTTCTAGGTCAACAGCAGTCTCATATTTATCTAACCCATTTTTTAATGCTTCCGGCATAAACATAGACTCTGCTTCACCAGTTTCGTTTTCTTTCATATTATCGTAAATATCTTGCAATTTATCGAGGGCGCGCTGCTTCATCTCTTTAAATTGCTCTTCTCTTATAATCTCTTTTTCTTGTAAATCTTTAGCAAATATATACGCTACAGTAGGATGCTCATCGATCATTTTGTATAGAACCGGCTGTGTCATTCGTGGTTCGTCCATTTCGTTATGACCATAACGACGATAACCAACTAAATCAATGAGAAAGTCCTTGTTAAACTTTTGACGATACTCATAAGCAATTTGAACTGCAGAAATACAAGCAATTGGATCATCTGCATTTACATGAATAATGGGAACTTCAAACCCTTTAGCAAGATCACTTGCATAGCGGGTCGAACGACCATCTTTTTGCTCCGTTGTATAGCCTAATAAGTTGTTTGCAATAATATGCAATGAACCGCCAGTAGAATATCCTGGAAGATTACTTAGGTTAAAGGTTTCAGCGACAATTCCTTCACCGATAAATGCTGCATCACCATGGATAAGAACTGGAATCGCTTTATTCTTATCTTGTTTGGGATACCCTTTTTCATAACGATCATCCTGTGCAGCACGAGCTAATCCTTCGACAACTGGATTAACGAATTCCAAGTGAGAGGGATTGTGCGCTAGACGAATTCGCGTTACACTTTCTTTTCCATCTGGTTCTTTTGTTGCACCGAAATGATATTTTACATCACCCGTCCAACCATAATTAATTCCCATTGAACCTTCAGAAGGAATTAACTCTTTATTCGGAGAGTGGTGAAATTCAGAAAAAATTCTATCATATGGCTTGCCGAGCACATGGGCTAATACCGCAAGTCGACCACGGTGAGCCATACCCATCATAATGTTTTCAACTTTATCAGCACTCGCATTTTTCACAATTTGATCTAACATGGGTACCATAATTTCTAATCCTTCAATAGAAAACCGCTTTTGACCTACAAACGTCTTTTGTAAAAATTCTTCAAATCCTTCGACCTGTATAAGTCTTTCTAATAGCTTCGTTTTCTCATCGTCGGATAAGCTGAGCCTCGCTTTACCTGACTCAATTAAATCTAGCAGCCACTTGCGTTCGTCATCATTATTGACATGATCAAATTCGAATGTAATCGTGCCAGAATAGTACTTTTTCAATTCTTTTACAACATCTAATCCATTTTCTACCTTGCTTGGAGCGTTTTCCCATAACCAAGAAGCTGGAATACTTGCTAAGTCTCCTTCCGTTAACCCGTATGTTACTGGATCAACTAATTCAGACTTGCGCTTTTTCATGCCAACTGGATAGATTTCTGCCTCCAGATGCCCGCAACGCCGAATAGCCTCAACAAGTTTCATTGCTGAGGTAAGTTTCTTTACATCGTCTATGGATGTAGCTTCAGCTGCTGCTCCAGCCGCAACATTTGTTTGGGATAACCATTGAGGGGCTCCATGCTCATCGAACATTTTTTTAATGGATGGATCTACTGCCTCTGGATCCTCTTTGTACAAATCGTATTGCTCTTCTACATACCCCAAGTTTGGACCATGAAATTCGGACCAGAATCTCTCATTGGATTCTTCATTCTGTGCCAACTTTTATACCCCCATTAGAAGTTACGTAATCCGTTCTGAAACGGTATACATTATTCAATCTACATTATAGAACTGACTATAGATTACTTCAACTAATATACCTCATTTTATTTTGGCAGACAATACCATGTTTTAATTATAATTATAAACAGAATTTTCAAATGGCTTAACTTACTATAAAACATGGTATATCCTCTTTGATTTAGCAAAAATCGCGGGCTCCCTTGAAAATCGCCAAATTTCGCTTCCGAAGTTTTTCTTGTCCTAGATCTCCAAAGGATTGGGCAAATGGGTGTGTTATCTCCCACTTAGACAACTTCGTATTCCTTTTAACTTTTGAAGTGAAAATCTTACGGAAACTTAAGTGTAAGAAACTTATATTTATGAAGGATGATTTGTTCCAACTGAGAATATAATCAACACTATGGACGATTGTTTCATTTTTGGGCATGTTTCGTTATAATAGAATTAATCTTATTATGGTCACTATTTAAAGGGAGGATGGAAAGATGAAGTTAGCTTTATTAATGGGGGTTATTGCTGTATTTATGGTGTCTTTTTTTACTTCCGGATACGAATCAAAACCGGGAATGCCAAAAAAACAACAATAAAGGAAACGCAAACGGTAAAGGGTAGAGCTTTCCTACCGTTTGCGTTTTTTCTTAAAGAAAGTAAAATATCAAGTTGAAATGCAAGCTCTCACCTTGAGGATCTTAATGTCTAACCTATAAACACAGCTAGACTACAGCTTCTCTGCTAAAAATTTAGCATTTAATCAATACTTTTACATGTTATGTCAAGTTTGGAAATCCCTGCTGTCTTAATGCTTCGTATACAATAATCGCAGCGGTATTCGATAAATTTAATGATCTAACCTTATCACTCATATGAATACGTAAACACCTGTCTTCTTTTCCCGTTAATAAGTCACGTGGAATCCCATTTGTTTCTCTGCCAAACACAAAAAACAATTCCTCATCCGGATCACTAAAATCAAAATTGGTATAATGCTTTTTACCAAAGTTCTCAATATAATAATAGCTTGCTTTCGGATAGGTTTCATACAAGGACTGGATCGACTTATATTCACGAATATCTACATGATACCAGTAATC